>JAVVSI010000019.1:0-12305 GCA_036654315.1 Evtepia sp.
CGCAATGCGCGCCCCTACCATCCGCAACAGCGGACGCGCGATGCGCGCCCCTACCCCTTGGTGCATATCGTACGTTTTGGCTGTAGCAAGGCTATTGCTCCCGAAAATACAGGAGTTTGAGCCGTGGAAGCAGCGAAAAAGGCTTAAAATAGAGCAAGGGTGGCAGTTCATGGGATTTGAACTGCCACCCTTGTTGTATCCATCAATCGCTATAAGTCCTCAAGATAAAGCAATCATCCGAACCCCTCACCAACGGTGAAAAGGTTCGGATGATCATGGCTTGGTGCGAGTGACGGGACTTGAACCCGTACGTCGTGAAACACACGCCCCTCAAACGTGCCTGTCTACCAGTTCCAGCACACTCGCATATCCGCTTGGCTATTATAGCGTTAATACTGGTAATTGTCAAGCGGTTTTTTCGACTTTTTATTTTTTATTTTTTTGGCTTGTCATTTCCGTGAATTTCATCGCAAATCACGTGAGCGGGCTATCATTGCTGACTTTAAGCAACCGTAGCAATTCATCCCACCGCCTGAGAGGCGGGAGAATTCTTGCTACGGTTGGTTAACATAATTTTTTAGGCAGGGAAACACAAAAAGCTTGCATCTCCGACCGCACTATAGTATTTAGATTGTAGCCTGTACCAACGATTGATGATTTCCTTTGGACAAGTCCAAAACCTTGCTCTCATCCAATCCCATCGCCTTGGTCATACGGATACCATAGTCGGGATCTGCCCAATAGCAATGAACTGCATGACGGTATTTGATATTCTCGGTCACGGATTCAATATTGCGGGCAGTATTGTCGATTAAGATCGCTTTTTTATCTTCCGTCATGAGTCTGTACAAATCGCCGCCGGCACGGAAGCAATCATCTGTGGGGTCATCTTTTGGGTCGTAACGGTACATAGCACCTTGGAGATCCAGCGGGGGTTCCATCACTTCCGGCTGCGCTGTCCATGCGTTATAGCTATTGGGGGTGTAGGCCGGTGCGCCACCGTAGTTGCCGTCCACGCGCATCGCACCATCACGATGATAATCAGCGACCGGACACTTTGGCTGATTGACCGGAATCAAATTGTGATTCACACCCAAACGGTAACGCTGTGCATCGCCGTATGCGAACAATCTCCCCTGCAAAAAGCGATCCGGTGAAAATCCAATGCCCGGTACAACATGAGCCGGTGTAAAAGCGGACTGTTCCACTTCTGCAAAATAATTTTCGGGGTTACGGTTCAGCTCCAATACACCCACTTCAATCAGCGGATACTCTTTATGACGCCAAGTCTTTGTAATATCAAAGGGGTTTTCATAATGCTTGATTGCCTGTTCTTCGGTCATGATCTGGACATACATCGTCCATTTTGGGAAATCACCGCGCTCAATGGCCTCATAGAGATCTTTGCCGTGGTACTCTCTATCCATCCCCGCAATCTGTGCTGCCTCTGCATCGCTCAGATTTTGAATCCCCTGCTGCGTTTTCAAATGGAACTTACACCACACGCGTTCATTCTTGGCATTGTAAAAACTAAAGGTATGCTCACCGAAAACGTGCATAGTCCGAAAGGATGCGGGAATCCCGCGATCGGACATCACAATTGTGGTCTGATGAAAGGTTTCGGGAAGAAGTGTCCAGAAGTCCCAGTTGTTTTGTGCAGAACGTCTGCCGGTACGCGGGTCACGCTTCACTGCACGGTTTAAATCGGAAAAGTTATGCACATCTCGAATGAAAAATGTGGGCGTGTTATTTCCTACCAGATCCCAGTTGCCCTCTTCCGTATAAAATTTGCAGGCAAACCCTCGGATATCACGCTCAGTATCGGCAGCACCGCGTTCGCCCGCAACGGTAGAGAAACGAACGAAAGTTTCGGTTTCGCTTCCCGGCTGTAATACCTTGGCTTTTGTATATTGAGAGATGTCTCCGGTTACGCTGAACTTGCCATACGCACCCCAACCTTTTGCGTGCATACGGCGTTCAGGAATCACTTCACGGTTGAAGTGCGCCATTTTTTCCATCAACCAAACATCCTGCATCACAACAGGTCCCCGCGGTCCCGCAGTGATTGCATTCTCATTGTCGGCGATCGGTGCGCCGACCTCGTTCGTCAATTTTTCGATATCCATACTGTTATCACTCCTTCAAAATTAGATCCATTTTTTTGCATTATAGCCGATTAGAAGAAGAAAAGCAAGATTTATTTCTGCATCCTGATTTTTTCCGCTTGTTCATTTAAATACACCCAGCGTTCGGTTCGTTCCTCCAACTCGCTTTCCAGCGTTTCCTTCTCTGCCATCAGTGCTTGCAATTTGACATAATCGCTACTTGCCTTTCCCATTTCATCCAAACATTTTTTTAGTTTTATCTCAAGTTCTTCCAGAACTGCGTCAATCGTTTCAAACTCCCGCTGCTCTTTAAATGAGAATTTTAATTTCACCGGTTTGTTTTCCTGTTTTTTAGGCACCGCATTTTTGACCGTCTGTAATTTCTTTTTTTCGCTTTGCGCTGTCGGTCGCTTTTCGGTATAATCGCTGTAATTGCCCGTATAGCATACCACGGTTCCGCTCTCGCTCACTTCAAAGATAGAAGTTGCAATCTTGTCCAGAAAATAACGGTCATGGGCAACGGCAATCACAGCACCCGGAAACGTCTCCAGATAATCCTCTAAAATAGTCAAGGTCTCAATATCCAGATCATTCGTCGGCTCGTCCAATAAAAGAATATTCGGCGCATCCATCAAAATGCTCAATAAATACAGCCGCCTTCTCTCCCCACCGCTCAATCTGCCAATGGTTGTATACTGTAAATCGGCAGAAAACAAAAAGCGTTCCAGCATTTGTGTCGCGCTAAAGGTGCCTTCTTTTGTTTTGATTTCATTCGATGTCTCACGGATAAAATCATACACCCTTTGACTCTCATCCATCTCGCGACACTCTTGCATAAAATAGCCGATTTTCACCGTTAAACCAACATCCACACAACCTGTATCCGGCACCAATCTGCCCGCGATCATATTCAATAAGGTGGATTTCCCCGCGCCGTTTCTCCCCACAATCCCAATGCGGTCGGTTTTGCGAACCATATAGGAAAAATGATCAATCACTGTACGCTCTTCAAACCGTTTGGAAACGTCTTGCAACTCGATGATTTTATTCCCCAAACGACTGGATTGTGTCATAAGCTGTACCGTCTCATTTGTCTCCGGTGCGGCTCTGTCCTTTAATTCTGCATATCGTTCCAAGCGTTCCCGACTTTTCGTCCCACGCGCCCTCGGGCCGCGCATCACCCACTGATATTCACGGCGCAACAGTGTTTGTCGTTTTCGTTCACTTGCCTCGTTCATTTCTGCCCGCTCTGCCTTCAATTGTAAATATTTTGAGTAATTTGCTTCGTAGGAATAGAGCTTAGCATGAGACACTTCCACAATTCGATTGACAACCCGTTCCAAAAAATACCGATCATGGGTGACCATAATCAAGCCTTTATTAAAACTTCCAAGGTACTCCTCCAACCAGCAAACCATTTCACTATCCAAATGGTTCGTAGGCTCATCCAAAATCAGTACATTGGATGGATGAACCAGCGCAGCAGCCAATGCCACACGCTTTCTCTGTCCACCCGACAGCGTCCCTATCTTAACCGCTACCTCCCTTATGCCAAGTCGGTTCAGCATTGACTTCGCTTCATACTCGTTCAATTCACGGTACTCTGACGAAACATCCTCAAATACCTGTTCAAGCACTGTGAAATCATCACGCATGATAGGATTTTGTGGTAAATAAACAAGTTTCGAATTGGGACTTGTGACAATCGTACCTGTATCCGAACTCTCTAAGCCGGACAAAATTTTCAAAAGCGTACTTTTGCCTGTGCCGTTCACACCCACAATCCCAATTCGGTCTTTTTCGTTCAGATACAGCGAAACATCCTCAAGTAGTTGCTTCGTTCCGTAATTTTTAGATATATGTTCCGCAGATAATAACATTTTAATCTCCTTATATCCCATATTCTTTTCTATCTTTATTGTATCACAGGAAATCTCAAAATGGAAGATCTCCCCCCTCTCTCTCAATCATTTTACGAATTGTATCATTCGCCTCTTTTCGGTTGACAATCGTCCAAATCGACGTATAATTAGGAGGCATATTTGTTTTGGGAGGTTATTATGGGAAAGATCCAATTCAACGCGCCGGTCATTCTGACCTTTACCCTTCTTTCGGGTGCGGCATTGGGACTTGATGTCCTGACGCAGGGAGAAACCACGCGTCTGCTCTTCTCTGTCTATCATTCGTCATGGCTGGATCCGCTTACTTATGTTCGTCTGTTCTTCCATGTTCTAGGACACAGTAATTTCGCCCATTACGCCGGGAATATGCTTATGATCTTGATTCTCGGTCCGATGGTGGAAGAGCGTTACGGCAGTCGGAACACCTTTTTTCTGATCCTCATTACCGCACTGGTCAGCGGCCTGATGCATTTCTTTTTGGCTCCCGGTATCGCGCTCTTAGGGGCAAGTGGAATCGTATTCATGATGATATTCTTGGCCTCCCTTTCCGGAATGCGAAAAAATCAAATTCCGGTTACCCTCCTCTTGGTGATTGCGATTTATTTCGGGCAGGAAATTTACAACGGCCTTTTCTCAGATGATAACATCTCTCAACTGTCACATATTGTGGGCGGATGTTGTGGTACTGTTTTGGGCATGACAATGCGCGGCCGCTGAAGCGGTCGCGCATTGTCATGTTTGATTCGCCCTGCCTTACGACTCCAAAAGCGAGAAACCTTTCAACAATTTTTCTGTCTTTTTGGCAATCTGCCCCAAAACCCCATCCTCAAATGGGGAACGCAAGCCTGCTTCCTGCAATAAATCAGCAAAGGTTTTTTCGCCGCCCTGTGAAATCATGCCCACATATCGTGCAAATGCATCGGCGTAATCCCGTTGGGACTCCAATAAAAACTGCAATGCTGCCGTCTGCGCCAGACAGTAATCAATATAATAAAACGGTGTTTCATAGATGTGCATCTGATACTGCCAACGCGTTCCCTCTTCCAGATACGGAATCCCCTCGCTCGACAAATACGGACGGTAAACAGATTCTAACTTTTTCCAAACCGCCTTACGTTCTGCCGGAGTCAGATCGGGTTCTTCGTAAATACGGTGCTGGAATTCATCCACCATCGTACCGTAGGGGATGAAAGAAAGGGAATCCATCAGGTGCATATACTGATATCGTTCGGCATCTTTGCCAAAAAAGAGGCTCATATACTTCCATGCAAAGAACTCCATACTCATGGAATGCGTTTCCGCTGTCTCCATGCCACCGACAGCAAGTTCCGATACAAAACGATTATGCGATGTGACATAATCGGCAAACGCGTGTCCCGCTTCATGCGTCACGACATCTACATCATCCGAAGTCCCATTGAAATTCGCCAAAATAAAAGGCTGATGATAGGCTCGAAACTCGGTACAATAGCCGCCACCCCACTTGTTTTTGCGAGAATCTACGTCAAACGCTTCCGTTTCCAACATGAAATCAATAAACCGAGCCGTTTCTGCACTCATATCATGATACATCTCTTTTGCAGCTTGGAAGAGTTCCGTTTTTCCACCCTGCGGAATCGGGTCGCCACCGGGTACGATAAGATCATTATCATACAGTTTCATCTCATCCAGACCAAGCTTTTTCGCATTCTCCAAACGAAGGCGTGAAACGATTGGGACAAGATCACAGCGTACATTTTCCCGAAATTTTTTGACGTCCTCTTCCCCATAGCACAGGCGGTTCATACGATAATAGCCAAGTTCGACAAAATTTTTATATCCCATCTTTTTCGCCATGCGATCCCGAACCTGTACCAGTTGATCAAAAATGCCGTCTAATCTGTCTGCCTGCTTTGCAAGCGTACTACCCAGAACTTCATATGCTTCCCGACGCGTGGCACGATCTCCCGATTTGGCATATTTCATCAGCATGGAACGCGGCAGTAATTCCCCACGAAACGCAAATTCCATACTCGCCATCAAGCCGGAATATTCACTGACCAGTTTGTTTTCTTCCACCATATCCTCAACAATTTCGGGAGACATGGCGCGCGTCTCTACCTCAAACGAGCGAAACACCAAGGGAATCAATGCACCGCTTTCACTGAGTTCCGCCCGGAACGGAGATGTCGTCATTGCGTTTGCATAACGCAAATGATCGTTTTGAACCTTGGGTCCAATCTCATCATAATACTCTTTTTCCGCTAAATAAAATTCATCTACCGTATTGATACTGTATCGCATATAAGAAAGTGCTTCTGCCGTTTCCATACGCGTTGTCAGCTTGACGTAACGGTCGCGCGCCGCTAAAACATCCTGCGCATTGCTTGCGTTTTTGACCGCTTGGATCACGGCCTCGGCTTCTTGTGCAAATTCCTCTAACGTGACACGCTCATACTGTAACTCAGATACTTTCATACGCTGTCACCTTTTCTTGTGTTTGTATATTCACGCGCACTGATCATGCCATAATCCGACTCCGCATTCCAAATCGCCCGTACAATCGCCTGTTCTACTGCACGCGCCGCCAGCAATCCAACAGCATCCGGATTTGCCTTCACTGTCCCATGACTCATCGCAAATATAGTATCACCATCATAGGTCGTATGCGCCGGTCTGACTGCGCGGGCAATTCCGTTTTGACCTTGAGACGCGAGTTTATTCACCTGCGCTTTACTGAGATCCGCATTTGTCATAACACAACCGATTACGGTATTGCTCGGACTACCGTTAAATACGTCTCTCTGTATTTCATACGCTTGCAGGAGAAGTGCCTCACTATCCGCAAATCCGCTTTCACTACGCGCACCCGCGATAATTTGCCCCTTTTCCAAAACGTCCCCCATGCAGTTGACTGCAACGACAGCAGACACTTGCAGTGCGCCTTCCTGTTGTGTGCAAAAACCGATTCCGCCTTTCATGGCAGAAGAGACACCCTGTAATTTTCCAATGGTTGCCCCGGTTCCCGCACCAAAATTTCCCTCTTGAAACACTGCGTTTACAAACGCATTTTTTGTTGCCTCATAACCCATAGCGGCATCCGGTCTGATATCCGCGCGCCCCAATTTGAGATCGAACAAAACAGCCGCACACACATTAGGCACAACGGTCACGCCAACGTCACGACCGATCTTTTTTTCCTCCAAGCAACGCATCACGCCACCTGCTGCATCCAAACCAAAGGCACTGCCACCCGAAAGCAATACGGCATGTACCACAGCACGGTTACAAATGGGGTTCAAAGCGTCCGTATCCCGCGTTCCCGGTGAACCGCCCCGTACATCCACACCACAGACCGCGCCATTCGGACAGAGAATCACCGTACAGCCGGTTCCCGCTTCTCTGTCCTGCGCCTGCCCTAAGAAAAAACCCGGAATCATATTTTGCATTTGATCAACCCTCCAAGGCGGCTTTCACTGCAACCATGATATCAAAAAAATCAGCAAAAGCCCCTTTTCCAATATCACCACAGGCAAGCAGTGCCGATTTCGGTTCTACCACGGTACAACCGCGTGCTTGCAAGCGTGCTAAGTTTTCCAATTGCGCCGGGTTTTCATACATCTGGGTGTTCATTGCGGGACAAATAATCGTCGGTTTACGCCACGCCGCCATCGCAACAGTCGTCAACATATCATCTGCAATGCCATTGGCGAGCTTGCCAATCAGATTGGCAGTGGCAGGGGCGAGTAAAACCAAATCCGCACGCTTCGCAAGTGAAATATGTTCCACTTCCATCGGCACTGCGGCTTCAAAAAGCCCTGTATGAACTTTGTTTTTTGTCAGCGTTTGGAATGTGAGCGGGGTGATGAACTGTTGCGCCGCCTCTGTCAAAATCACATGAACGCCATAACCGGCTTTTGTAAGCTGGTTGGCAAGTTCTGCCGCTTTATATGCCGCGATACTACCGCTGACACCGAGGACGATATGCTTCATTTTTTTAACCGCTCACAGACGACAGCGGCTATTCCGCTTGCAATCTGTTCCTTTCCGTCATAGGGTTCTGCCTTAGCCTCTGCGTCTACGAGATAGCCGCAATGCTTTGCCGATTCCACGCTTTGCAAGTCGTTTGCAAAAACATAATCGCAATCATTCTTAACAAGGAGACGATGTGCAGTATCAATCAGTTCTTTTGTACTCACACCATCCAGCAACTTAAAGCCAACAATCACAGCGTTTGGAATCAGTGTGCGAAGCATTCCGATTATTTTCGGAGTTTGCTCCAGCATAATCACCAAATCGTCTTTTGTAGAGCTGATTTTTCCATCTTGCTCAAGCGACTGCGTTTGTCGGAGTGCTGTGGTGATCTCTTCCTCTGTTTCCGCATTTTGAACCGCCTGTGCAATCGCACTTTCGGTTGTCACGGAGCGAACCCGGTAGTCACTGACTGCCATACTGTGGATTACGGCATCAAACGTATATTTCTGCGTCAATTGCTTGAGACTGTCCTCAAGCTCCCGTGTCCCAAAAATCGGATGGATTTCTGCAAGCTTTGTATTGGGGCGCACTGCATTTTCTCCACAGAGATAGACAATGTGTGAGACTTCCGGTCGTGCCGCAAACGCATCTGCGATCTTTGATCCCAGTGTCCCGGTTGCGTGGTTTGTAATGCTGCGTACAGAGTCAATTCTCTCTTTTGTACCGCCTGCAGTAATTAGTATATTCATCCCAAAACCTCTTTCAATGCTTCTCCAACCTGATAAATATCTCCCGCACCCACCGTTAAAATCAAATCGCCCGGCATAGCCAAAGCACGAATGAGTTCGGTCAATTCCATGAGGGTAGCCGCAACTTTCGCACCCGGGATTTTATCTGCCAGATCCTTAGAATAAATCCCAAGTGTATTTTCTTCTCTCGCAGCATAAATTTCCGCCAACAGTGTGACATCCGCCTGCGACAAAGCAGTGGCAAAATCATCCAGAAGTGCCTTTGTACGCGTATAGGTATGCGGCTGAAATGCACAGATCACGCGTTGATACCCCAGCGTTTTTGACATATCCAAAAGTGCTTTTAATTCACTGGGATGGTGGGCATAGTCATCGTAAATATCCGCACCGTTGATCTGCCCCTTATATTCAAAACGTCTGCCCGCACCGCGAAAGCTTCCAAGACCCTGTTCAATGGCAGTCGTCGGAAGTTTCAGCGTCAGTGCGGCAGCGGCAGCGGCAAGTGCATTTTTTACGTTATGCAAACCGGGAACCTGTAAACTGACCGTTGCAAGGGCAACGCCGTCTGAAATAACGTCAAATGTTGGAAACCCTTTGTTCCATGTCAAATTTCCTGCATGGACATCGCCTTGATCAAGACCAAAACTTCTGAATTTTGTCCCGCGTAGTGCTTCCATGGTATTCGCATCTTCACAGTTGGCGATGACTGCACCGTTTTGTGGCACCAGCTCCGCGAAGGAACGAAACGAATGTTGAATATCCGCAAGATCCTTAAAAAAGTCCAAATGATCGCTCTCAATATTCAGGATGACAGCGACGGTTGGAAAAAAGGAGAGAAAGGAATTACAATATTCACAGGATTCTAAAATAATGGTCTTTCCTGTCCCAACACGGTGACCAAAGCCAAGAAGTGGCAAGGTACCACCGATCATCACAGTTGGATCCACTTTCGCGGCCATTGCGATATGGGTACACATGGATGTCGTTGTTGTTTTACCGTGCGTTCCGGAGATGCAAAGTGCATTTTCATAATTGCGCATGAGGAAACCCCATGCCTGTGCGCGCTCAAAAACCGGGATATTATTTTGAATCGCAGCATGGATTTCCGGATTTGCATCATGGACGGCGGCGGTACGGATCACAAATTCCGCACCCTCAATGTTTTTTTCATCATGACCGATGGAGACTTTCATTCCAAGCGCACGCAGTCGCTCCACTGCGGCACTTTCCCGCATATCGGAACCACTGATTACAAGTCCGCGACCGGCAAGGACTTCGGCAAGCGGTGCCATAGAGACACCGCCAATGCCGACGAGATGCGCATGGCGTCCCGCTTGGATATACTGCTGCATAGCACTGACTGTCATAGGGTTTACACGCCCTTTATTTTTATAATATAGTGGATTGCCCCGACCATTCTACTCCGACGCAAAGCAGTTTGCAAGACTTTCATTTTTCGCCGATCAATGACTGCCCGCGGAAAGCTTCTTCATATGCTGCGCCGCTGCTTTGAGCATGAGTCGTTTTGTTCCAATTTTATCAAACGCGATTTCCAGCAAGGCATCCCCGCCCATAATCTGAATGGACAGTACCATACCCTGTCCAAACGCCGTATGCTCTACCATATCACCCTTTGAAAAACTGGGCAAAGAGGTCGCTTTGGGTGTCGGTGCGCGCCAACCTGCTTTTTCATTGGGATCACGTTTTTTCGTCGGACGATCCATTGCGCCTTTTGTTTCCCAAGGCGCGGTGTACTCCGTACGTTCATTTCTTCCGCTGATTTGGGTATACTCTTCCGGGATCTCTTCCAAAAATCTCGACGGTAAATTACTGCCGGTACGGCCAAATAACATCCGCTGTGCCGCACAAGAGACATAGAGCTGCGATTTTGCGCGCGTCATGGCAACATAGCAAAGACGGCGTTCTTCTTCCAGTTCTTCCTGCTCACCGATCACGCGATAGCTTGGAAAGAGTCCTTCTTCCGCACCGACCATAAACACAACCGGAAATTCCAGTCCTTTGGCCGCGTGCATTGTCATCATTGTCACGCAATTGTCCTGATCGCTTTGACCATCCAAATCTGTGTATAATGCAATTTCATCCAAAAATCCACTCAAAGACGGCTCTGCATTATTTGCCACGTAGCCTGTGATCGAGGATTTCAGTTCTTTCACATTTTCGAGGCGTGCGCGGTCATCCATCGTTTTTTTATTTTCCAACGAGGCTTGGTATCCACTATTTTTCAAAAGTGTATCATAAAATTCGGGGAGCGGCATCGTTTGTGAGAGCGTTTGCATCTCTTCAATCATAGTAACAAAAGCACGGAAACGCGGTGACACCTTTTTCAACAAAGGAAATTCATCCGCTCGTTTTAAAATCGTCCAGAGCGGTTGACCGGTTTTTAGCGAAATCTCGCGTGCATTTTCAAGACTGCGCGCACCAATTCCACGCGTTGGCGTATTGACAATGCGTAGCAGACGCAAATCGTCTGTTGGGTTATGAATCACGCAGAGATAGGACAGCATATCCTTGACTTCAGAACGCTCAAAAAAACGGAAGCCACCAATCACATGATAGGGAATACTGTTGCTCTTGAGTGCCATTTCGAGCTGGTTCGACTGGGCATTCATGCGGTATAAAATCGCGTGTTCTTTCCAAGTCAGACCCTCTTTGTAGTCTTTCAAAATTTGAGAAGCCACATACTGGGCTTCATCTTGCTCATTGGTTGCGCTGTATAACTGGATCTTTGCACCCAACTCGTGTTCGGTCCAAAGTTTTTTCCCTTTTCTGCCGTTGTTATTTTTGATCACGGCATTCGCGGCTTCCAAGATATGACCACTGGAGCGATAATTCTGTTCCAGACGAATCACGCGTGCATTTTTATATTCTTCCTCAAAAGATAAAATGTTTTCAATGGTTGCACCGCGAAAACGATAGATTGACTGATCGTCGTCACCCACGACACAGAAATTCTTACGTGCGCCCGAAAGTAACTGTGCGAGTAAATATTGCAAATGGTTGGTGTCCTGATATTCGTCGACAAGGACATAATGGAATTTATTCTGATAGTATTCCCGCACCTCTGGGAAATTCTTCAACAAAAGGACAGTTTGTAAAATAATATCATCGAAATCAAGTGCGCCCGCAGAGCGGAGCTTTTGTTCATACTTGAGGTAGACCTCCGCAATCTGAATCAGACGGAAATCTCCGCTCGCCGCAGAACGTACGCGATAGTCCGCAGCCAAAAGGAGTTCATCTTTCGCGCGCGAAATGTATCCCAAGACGGAGCGTGGGGGAAAGGCTTTTTCATCCAAATTAAGCTCTTTGATACAATCCTTAATAATACGCATGGAATCATCGGTATCGTAAATCGTAAAGGACGAAGGAAATCCAAGGCGTGTGATATCTCGTCTCAAAATACGAACACAGGCGGAATGGAAGGTGGAGGCCCACACATCTCTCGCCTCGACTCCGATTTGCGTCTCCAGTCGTTCTTTTAATTCACCGGCTGCTTTATTTGTAAATGTAATGGCAATGACTTCCCATGGTCGCGCCGGATCCAGACTGCATAGCTGTTCTTTGCGTGCTGCGCTGTC
>JAVVSI010000020.1:0-11753 GCA_036654315.1 Evtepia sp.
GGCTTTGTCTCCTGTTCACCAAGTTTTGGTCGAAAAGAGCGTCAAAGGTTGGAAAGAAATTGAGTTTGAAGTGATGCGCGATTCTACGGATGCAGTCATCGCAATCTGTGATATGGAGAACATTGATCCGGTTGGTGTTCATACAGGCGATTCCATGGTGGTTGCACCTTGTCAGACACTGAACGAACATGATCTTACCATGCTTCGCAACAGCGCACTGAAAATGATCCGCGCCCTGAAAATTTCAGGCGGTTGCAATGTGCAGTTTGCCCTTTCTCCCAATTCGTCAGAATATTTTCTGATTGAAGTGAATCCACGCGTTTCGCGTTCTTCTGCCCTTGCATCCAAAGCGAGTGGCTATCCGATTGCGCGTGTGACCGCTAAAATTGCAATTGGTATGAACTTGGACGAAATTATGATTACGGATCGTTCCGCCCTATTTAATCCCTCTCTTGCTTATGTTGTCACGAAAATGGCACGCTTCCCATTCGATAAATTTGCATCTGCATCCAATAAACTCGGAACGCAAATGAAAGCCACCGGCGAAGTCATGAGTATCGGAAAGACCCTGAAAGAGAGTATTATGAAAGCCATTCGCTCTCTTGAAACCGGAGTCTGCCATCCGTATCTCGCGAAATTTGACCATATGGATCGTACAGAATTACTGAATTATGTAAAAGACGGAACCGATGATCGTATTCACGCCATTGCGCAATTGTTCCGACTGGGCGTGACCGTGGAAGAGCTATATCGGGCCACAATGATCGAGTCTGTTTTTCTGAAAACAATTGGGGATGTGGTGGCCGAAGAGAAGGCACTGGCCGCAGTGCCGGGTGATATCAATGCGCTGAAGCAGGCCAAAATGGACGGAATTTCAGACGAATTTATTGCAAAACTGTGGAAAATGCCTGAGGTTGATGTATATCATCTTCGTAAACAAGAGGGGATTTTCCCCGAATATCTCATGATTGACACCTGTGCCGCAACTGAAAACAGCTATATTCCTTACTTCTACTCCTCTTACAATGGAAAAGGAAAACATGGTGTCAGTGATCGTCAAAAGATCATTGTTCTGGGTTCCGGACCGATTCGTATTGGACAGGGCGTTGAGTTCGACTATTCTACTGTACACGCCGTAAAAAGCATCAAAGAACTTGGCTATGAGTCCATTATCATCAATAACAACCCCGAAACCGTCTCAACTGACCATACAACCGGCGATAAACTTTACTTTGAGCCGCTGACGGTGGAAGATGTAATGAACGTGATTGAACGCGAAAAACCGTACGGCGTGATTGCAACCTTAGGTGGTCAGACGGCAATCAATCTTGCAAAGCCGTTGGAAGATCGCGGTGTGACCTTAATCGGAACCGGTGTCCAAGCAATTGAACGCGCCGAAAACCGTGATAGTTTTGAAAAGATCATGCATGAACTTGATATCCCACAGCCACTTGGACGTGCAGTCACAAATGTGGAGGACGGCGTAAAAACGGCGGCAGAGATTGGATATCCGGTTTTGGTTCGTCCGAGCTATGTTCTGGGTGGACGCGCCATGCAAATCGTCAACAGTGAAGAGGGTTTGCGTACTTACCTCAAAACAGCGGTGGAAGTCGATGTCGATCAGCCTGTTTTGGTCGATAAGTATATTGAGGGCAAGGAACTCGAAGTGGATGCAGTTTGCGACGGCAGAGACGTGTTTGTGCCGGGCATTATGGAACACGTCGAACGTACCGGTATTCACTCCGGTGATAGTATCAGCGTCTATCCGACCTTTAGTGTCTCAGACAAAGCAAAAGGTACGATCATAGAATATACAAAACGTCTTGGCCTTGGCATTGGGATCATCGGACTGTTCAATATTCAATTTATTGTAGACAAAAACGAAGATGTCTATGTTATTGAAGTGAATCCTCGTTCCAGCCGTACCGTCCCATTCTTAACAAAGGCGACCGGTTACCAAATTGCAGATATTGCAACGTATGTCATTTTAGGAAAAACCTTGAAAGAACAAGGGTTCTTTGATATCTATCCAAAAGAAAAAGATAAATGGTATGTCAAAGTTCCGGCCTTCTCTTTCTCGAAAATTCGCGGTATGGATACCTATTTGTCTCCCGAAATGAAATCCACAGGCGAAGCAATTGGATATGATAAGCAAATGACACGCGCACTCTATAAAGCTTTGCAGGCCTCCGGCTTGAATGTCATGAATTACGGTACGGTTTTGGCAACCATCGCGGATAAGGACAAGGAAGAAGCATTGCCGCTGATTCGCCGTTTTTATAACCTTGGTTTTAATATCGAAGCGACGCAAGGCACGGCTGAATTCTTGAAAAAGTTTGGAATTCGCACCAGAGTTCGCTCCAAGCTCAGCACAGGCAGCAGTGAAATTCTTGACTCCATCCGTCAGGGTCATGTGACCTACGTGATTAACACACGTGATCTGAACTCACTGAGCCAAGCGACAGATGGACATGAAATTCGTCGTTGTGCTGTGGAAAATAATGTATCCATGTTTACGTCTCTGGATACTGTCCGCGTTCTTTTGGATGTTTTGGAGGAAACCACGCTCTGCATCTCAACCATTGACTCATAAGGGGTGACAAATGAATCAATCAGAGTTTGAAATCCTTGAAAATGTCGCACTTACCTCCGACGTTTTTAAGATGATTCTCGCGGGCGATACTTCTGCCTTTCAAAATCCGGGTCAGTTTTTAAATATTGCGCTGGATGGTTTTTATCTCAGGCGACCGATTTCTGTCTGTGACCGAGATGAAAATTGGCTTACCATTCTGTATAAAGCAGTGGGTACCGGGACGCGTTTCATGAGCAAACTCGAAGCGGGAAACACATTGGATATTTTAACGGGACTTGGAAACGGATATCATACACACAAAAGCGGCGCAACCCCTCTGCTCATTGGCGGAGGGGTGGGCGTACCGCCGCTATATGGTCTTGCAAAACAGCTGGTTGCAGAGGGGAAAACGCCGACTGCCGTACTTGGTTTTCATACAAAAACGGAAGCATTTTTCATCAATGAATTTCGTGCCATTTGTAAGGATGTCATCATCACAACAGATGACGGCAGTTTGGGGAAGCAGGGCTTTGTGACCGAGGGCATGAAGGATTGCAAGCCGTCCTATCTCTATGTATGCGGCCCTGAACGGATGCTGAAATCCGTTTATGATGCAACGGATTGCGATGGTGAATTTAGCTTTGAAGCGCGCATGGGCTGTGGATTCGGTGCCTGTATGGGCTGTTCCTGTGAGACGAAATATGGGGCAAAACGAATTTGTAAAGACGGCCCCGTGCTGGAAAGGGGGGAGATTCTGTGGTAAATACAAAGGTCATGTTAAGCGGTCTTTCTTTGGATAATCCGGTCATCCCCGCCAGTGGTACGTTTGGGTATGGCCACGAATTTGCAGAAATTTATAATATCAATCGGCTTGGTTCGTTCGTATTCAAAGGGACAACAGCAGAACCGCGCTTTGGGAATCCCATCCCTCGGATTGCGGAATGCAGTTCCGGTTTAATCAATTCCGTCGGTCTGCAAAATCCGGGCATCGAACAGGTTTTGAATTACGAGCTGCCCAAACTGAAAACCTGTTTTCAAAAACCGGTCATTGCAAATATCAGTGGTTTTTCTCTGGATGAATATGTCAAATCTTGCGCGCTGATCAATCAATCAGAACAAGTCGGTATCATTGAAGTCAATATCAGTTGCCCGAATGTTCATAACGGCGGCATGGCCTTTGGAACCAGTCCGGAATCTGCCGCTGCCATTACAAAAGCCGTAAAAGCCGTGACCACAAAGCCTATTTATCTGAAACTCAGTCCCAATGTGACCGATATTGCAGAAATTGCAAAGGCCTGTGAAGCGGCAGGTGCAGACGGAATCAGTTTAGTGAATACTTTTTTGGGTATGAGAATTGATCTAAAAACGAAAAAACCGATTTTAGCAAATCGGTTTGGCGGCGTATCAGGCCCTGCAATTTTTCCCATCGCTTTGCGTATGGTTTATCAGGTTTACGAAGCTGTTAAAATTCCAATTATGGGCATGGGCGGTGTATCATCGGGAAGCGATGTCATCGAAATGATGCTTGCGGGTGCAACTGCTGTGCAAGTTGGTGCAGCGAATTTAAAAAATCCATTTGCCTGTCGTGATATCATTGACGACTTGCCAAGGGAGATGGAACGATATGGCATACAATCACTCATGGAAATTGTTGGAGGTGCGCACTGATGGGAAAAGATGTGATCATTGCCTGTGATTTTGCAGGAAAACAAGAATGTTTCGATTTTTTAAAGCAATTCAAAGAGAAAAAACCATTTCTTAAAATTGGCATGGAACTTTTTTATGCTGAGGGTCCGGACATGGTACGAGAACTGAAAAAAATGGGACATAAGATTTTCTTAGATCTGAAGTTGCATGATATACCGAACACAGTCGAAAAATCCATGTCCGTCTTGTCGAGACTCGATATTGATATGTGTAACGTCCATGCTGCCGGCACAGCGGACATGATGTCCGCTGCTCTGCGCGGACTCACGAGAGAGGATGGCACACGTCCACTTTTGATCGCTGTGACACAACTGACATCGACGAGTGAAGAACGGATGCATCACGATCTTCTCATCGAAAAACCCCTAGTGGAAGTGGTACGGCACTATGCGAAAACCGCCTGTGATGCCGGGTTGGATGGGGTTGTTTGTTCCCCATTGGAAGCTGCCGATGTCAAAAAAACCTGTGGGAAGCATTTCGTAACCGTGACACCCGGAATCCGTTTCGCAGATGGCGCGGTTGGGGATCAGGTACGCGTGACAACACCGGAAAAAGCAAGAGAAATCGGAGCAGATTATATTGTCGTAGGCAGACCGATTACGCAAGCCACTGATCCGGTTGCTGCCTATGAACGCTGTTTGCAAGCATTTTGCATTGCATCATGAAAAGTAAGGAGATTCATATGAGAGAAATCAAAGTTGCCGAAGCCCTACTCTCCATTGGTGCTGTTTTTTTCAGACCGGAGGAGCCGTTTACTTGGGCAAGTGGGATCAAAAGTCCCGTATATTGTGATAACCGTTTGATCTTAACCGCACCAACTGTACGCACCATCGTAGAAAACGCGATTGCCGAAACGATCAAAGCAGAATATCCCACTTGCGAAGTCTTGATGGGAACCAGTACCGCAGGCATTGCGCACGCAGCCATTGCCGCCGATATTTTGGGACTTCCCATGGGTTATGTGCGTTCCGGCACAAAGGATCATGGCAGACAAAATCGGATTGAGGGGAAACTTGAAAAGGGTCAAAAGGTTGTCGTGATTGAAGATCTGATCTCAACAGCCGGTAGTGTCATTGACGTAGTGGAAGCATTGCGGGAGGCAGAAGCTGACGTACTGGGTGTTGTCAGTATTTTCACCTACGGTATGAAAAAAGGGATTGATCGTCTCGCCGCCGCAAATGTGAAAAATGTCAGCCTGACCAATTTTGATGTGATTGCCAAAGTCGCGGCAGAACACGAGTATATTGCGCAGATGGATATTGCACGACTGATCGCGTTTAGAAATAACCCATCCGACGAAAGTTGGATTGGAGCGAAGGTATGAGTAAAACAAGTCTCATAGATATTTTGGATTTATCAAAAGATGAGATTGATCAGCTGATTGATACCGCGAATAAAATCATCGACAACCCGAAAGCGTATGCTGAAAAATGCCACGGTAAAAAACTTGCCACCTTGTTTTTTGAGCCATCCACACGGACGCGCCTGAGTTTTGAAGCCGCTATGTACGAATTGGGTGGAAACGTATTGGGTTTTTCAGAGGCGGGCAGTTCCTCTGCAACGAAAGGGGAGAGCGTCTCCGATACGGTGAAGGTGGTCAGCGGATATGCCGATATCATTGCGATGCGTCATCCGAAAGAGGGTGCGCCACTGGTTGCGGCAATGCGTGCGGATGTGCCTGTCATCAACGCCGGAGATGGTGGTCATAATCATCCCACCCAGACCCTTGCGGATCTTCTGACCATTCAGCGGGAAAAAGGAAGATTTGAGCATTTAACAGTCGGACTCTGCGGTGATTTGAAGTTTGGTCGTACGGTTCATTCTTTGATTGGCGCGCTGTCCCGTTACGAAGGTGTCACGTTCATTCTCATTTCGCCCGAAGAACTCAACTTACCGGATTATGTCAAACAAGGCTTGGATCAAAAAGCGATACCTTACAGGGAAACCCATGACCTGGAAGCCGTCATGCCGGAACTGGATATTCTTTATATGACGCGTGTTCAAAGAGAACGCTTCTTTAATGAAGCGGACTATATTCGATTAAAAGACAGCTATGTTCTCACGCCGAAAAAACTGGAACCCGCCAAAGCAGATATGTGTATTCTTCACCCACTGCCTAGGGTCAATGAAATTTCTGTTGCGGTCGACGATGATCCGCGCGCCTGTTATTTCAAACAGACGCTTTATGGTAAGTTTATGCGCATGGCACTGATTTTGATGCTTTTGGGGGTGGAATAATTGATTGTTGGAACCATTGTGGACGGTGTTGTCATCGACCATATCCCGGCAGGACACGGTATGGATCTGTATCGTGATCTTCATCTGGATCATTTGGATTGTGAAGTCGCGCTCATTAAAAATGCGGCCAGTGGGAAGTATGGAAAAAAAGATATTATTAAAATAAACGCGGATATTGATATTAACTATGAAATTTTAGGTTTTTTCGATCCTAATATTACAGTGAATCGCATTCGAGACGGTAAATTGTGTGCGAAAGAACATCCGCCGCTTCCAAACGTGTTGAATAATATCATTTATTGTAAAAACCCACGTTGTATTACGACAACAGAGCAAGAATTACCGCATATTTTCAAGCTAACCGATCGTGAAACCGCAACATATCGTTGTATTTATTGTGAAACCAAAGCAGAACGACTTGCACCACGCCGCAATCCAAACGATCAGGCTTACCACTGAAACACCGGATGACTCGTATATTCATTGATACCCGCTGTCGTTCCGAAATTTTCCCGACACAGATCATACAGAGCCGTAGACTGTACCTCCGATTCGAAACTTGCTCTACAGTCCTCGTCCAGCCGTCTCATATGAGCGGGTTTTGTCACAATCGGAAGCGTTGCGGTCGTTTTCATTTGGTGTAGCATCTTTTTACCGCGTTCGTTTGCACCCAATACGCGTAAATAGAGCGGTGTTTCGGGTCTGTTCGTGAGTCCTAAAAATGCCCAGAGTACCAAGCGTCGAATTCGTGCATGTGTGTAGCGTCTGGTCTTGACCAAGGCGTAAAATTCGTCGAGATTTTTGCTTGTGCCTGCGGCGCGAGATAAGCGATGGGCGAGTTCCTGATCGCAATCGGGCAAAGACGACCAGTCGGAGATCGTGCGTAGTTTTGTAAAAACACCGCGTGTACAGTAAGCAAGGGATGCCGTATCCGCTGTCCGTAAAAAATCGAAGTCCGGTATTTGCTCCGAAACAGCGTCGAAATTTCCGGATAAAATTTGACTGCGTAAATAGGAAGCCGATGAAAACGTGCTGGATTCCATGCTGTCATGTTCGCCCAAGCGTAAAACAGTAGAGGGTTCTATCTTACTCTGCATTTTTTTGAGTGCGCAGAGATATTCAATCCCCAAATTGTTGTTTGCTTTCCGCATACAGTCCGAACCTACGCCAATGCAAGAGAATACAGCCATTTCTCTCGCCTTTGCGAAAGATAAACCATCTGCGAGTTTCAGGCGTAGTGCGCTTTCGTATGCATCGGAACAGAGACAATCGCACACAGCAGAAAGTGGTGCAATTTCTCCCAGTTCACTCCCAAACGATAACACGTCAACCAGTCCGGTTGCTTCTAATAGCGAGACGCCGGCTTGTGCAAAATATGCAGCAGAGGAAACCGCAAAGACAGTGGGCAGTTCCAAGATCAAATCAACCCCACCCTGTAATGCGGCATGTGCGCGTGACCATTTATTGAAAATTGCCGCATCTCCCCGCTGTGTAAAATTCCCACTCATGATCGCAATGATCCCTGTGTCTTTCCCGTACACACGACGAATTTCACGAATGTGATAAGAATGGCCGAGATGAAATGGATTATATTCGGCAATTATGCCTATAATAGTCATAGGGGTTCTCCTGCTTTCAAAAAAAATTCATATTTATCGAAAAAAACATTGTTCTTTTGGAGAAAATGGTCTAAAATGTATCTATAGTGTAATGTTTTTTCACCGAAAGTGCAAGAAGTTTTGTTTCATAATGATTAGAATAAGGAAGTGCTATCTTACAATGAAAGTTTTGGTCATCAACGCAGGCAGCTCATCCCTCAAATATCAGCTGCTCGATCCCGACACCCGCGAGGTCCTTGCAAAAGGTTTGTGCGAAAGAATCGGCATGGACGGACACCTCAAACATACCCCGGTAGGCAAAGATGTTTTCGATGCAGATATGGATATGCCAACCCATTCCGAGGCCATTAAACTCGTTCTTGACATGCTGATGCACAATCACTATGGCGTCATCAAGAGCATGGACGAAATTGATGCCGTTGGTCACCGCGTCGTCCACGGCGGCGAAGAATTTACTGCTTCCGCGATTATCACACCCAAAGTAATGAAAGCAATTGAGGACTGTGTCCCGCTTGCACCGCTTCATAACCCTGCGAATATCATCGGTATTCGTGCCTGTGAAGCCATTATGCCAAACAAGCCCATGGTTGCTGTGTTTGATACCGCGTTCCACCAAACCATTCCCGCAAAGGCATTTATGTATGCACTGCCATACCGTTTCTATTCGGAGAATAAAGTCCGCCGCTATGGCTTCCACGGCACATCGCATGAATATGTTTCCCGCCGTGCAGCGGAAGTTTTAAACAGACCGATTGAAGAACTTCGTATGGTTTCCTGCCATCTTGGCAATGGTGCTTCAACCTGTGCGATTAAATTCGGAAAATCTGTGGATACCTCCATGGGTTTCACACCAACAGATGGTCTGCCGATGGGTACGCGTTCCGGCGCGATCGACCCATCCATCACAGAATACATCGCAAGAGTCCGCGGCTATAGTGGAGCCAGAGTGGAAAGTATCCTCAATAAAGAATCCGGTGTGTTGGGTGTCTCCGGTGTTTCCTCTGACTTCCGTGATATCGAAAAGGCGGCCGCTGAGGGCAACGAACGTGCTGAACTCGCAATGGATTTGTTCTGCTATAAAGTCACCAAGAGAATCGGTTCCGGTGCCGCTTCTATGGGTGGTATTGATGCCGTGATCTTCACTGCAGGTGTTGGCGAAAACTCCGCAACACTTCGTGCAAAAATCATGGAAGGTTTGGAATTCCTCGGGTTCTATATGGATCCTGAAAAGAACCAAACACGCGGACATGAAGCAATTATTTCGACCGATGATTCTCCCGCAAAAATTCTCCTCATCCCCACCAATGAAGAACTTATGATTGCTTTGGACACCGCGAAACTCGTACGCAACGAAGCCTAATCAGAAATGAAAAAAGGTGGCAGGCATATCGTGTCTGCCACCTTTTTGCACCTGCCACGGAAAGGAACCTCATGTTAAGAATCAGTCATCTCACCCTGCCTGTACAGGCGGACCCAAATGAACTCCAACAAATTGCTGCCGATTCACTCGGTATTTCTGTCGATCAATTGTCGCATTTCTCTCTTGTACGCAAGTCGATTGATGCAAGAAAACGAAGCGATGTCCACTATGTTTGTACGGTCGATGTTTCTGTCCCTGAGGAAACACGATTTCTGTCTAAAAATTGCGTGCTTCGTAAAGAAGTCGTGCCGTATGTGTTGCCGCATACAAGTAATCCCTCTAAAAAGACTGTTATTGTCGGTAGTGGACCTGCGGGTCTGTTATGCGCATTGACGCTCGCGCGCGCCGGAATGAAACCAATTTTGTTGGAACGCGGGAAAGCACTGGAACAGCGCGTCTCAGATGTCTCGGCATTTTGGAATGGCGGGGAACTGAATCCCGAATCCAATGTACAATTTGGAGAAGGGGGAGCCGGTACCTTTTCCGATGGGAAATTGACAACCGGTACACATGATCCGCGTATTTCTTATGTACTGGAAAGTCTGGTTTCTATGGGCGCACCACCGGAAATTCTGTTTGAACAAAAGCCTCATATTGGTACCGATGTCCTGCGTACTGTGGTCAAAAACATCCGCTTGGAACTGATTCGACTGGGGGTTGAGATTCGCTTTGAAAGCTGTCTGACCGGAATCAAGGAGAGAACAGAAGGACTGGATCTGACTGTGCGCACATCAGGGGGAGACGAGAGGTTGACCTGTGATGCAGTTGTTTTGGCAGTGGGTCATTCTGCAAGAGATACCTTTGCCATGCTCAAAGACAGCGGTGTAAATTTGGAACAAAAAGCCTTTGCCATTGGGGTTCGTATTGAACATAGACAGGATCGAATCAGTGAGGCACAATTCGGAAAGACCTTTGAAAACTTCCCCCCTGCGGATTATAAACTCGCTTGTCATCTGCCAAACGGTCGCTCGGCGTTTACGTTTTGCGTCTGTCCCGGGGGTCAAATTGTAGCAGCGGCATCACAAGCCGGATGCCTTGTTACCAACGGCATGAGCGATCAGGCACGGGATGGGAAGTGGATCAATGGCGGATTGCTTGTTGGTGTCACGCCCGCTGATTTTGGTAGTAGCGATCCGCTCGCGGGTATCGCATTCCAAGAGATTTGGGAGAAAAAAGCCTATGCATTCGGAACTGCCGGCTATCTTGCCCCCGCACAACGCGTTGGCGATTTCATGCGCGGGATCAGCCAAAATATACCAAGAACCTCGACGTATCGACCCGGTGTTGTTTTGGGTGATTTGAGAGAAACACTTCCAAATTTTGTAACCGATACATTACAGGCAGCACTTCCAATTTTTGATCGAAAACTACATGGATTTGCGCATCCGAATGCTATGCTCGTTGGTGTAGAGACGCGTTCTTCCTCACCAATACGCATTCTAAGAGGTACAGATTTCCAGAGCAATTTGCGTGGTATGTATCCCTGTGGCGAGGGTGCGGGCTATGCAGGCGGCATTATTTCCGCAGCTGTGGATGGAGTACGCGTAGCAGAAGCGGTTGCTTTATGAGTTCCGTTTTAGGAGAGGTAACCGAGTGTATCGTAGCTGTCCGGATCTAGGTATACATTCAAAAGTTGCTTATAAACGTCTGCGGAATCGACGCCGGAAAGTCGCTCCATCTCGTTGCCATGCTGATAAATCAGCGTAGTCGGCATGGCGAAAATGCCCAATTCAATCGGCAAATATCCGGCACTGTCGGCATCCACTAAGGCTACAATGACGCGATCACCGTAAAACGCCGCGAGTTCCTCCATAACCGGTGCAACCGTCTCACGCGGCGCACACCACTCTGCAAAAAAACAAACAATCGCAACCTTGCCAGTGGCAATGGTTTTTTCAAATTGCTCACTATCCATTGAAATCAATCCCATAATTTTAGTTCCTTTTCTTTTTAAATAAAATAGCGGAATACCGCCTTTCTATTGTAACGCATGATATGGTATTGGTCAAGGCATGGTAAAGCAGAAGAATATTTAGCTAGGAGTGAATCACAATGACAGAAGAGACGATGACACAGAATTTTATTCATGATTTTATTGATGAAGAACTCGCAGTTGGCGGACGCTGTGAGGGGATGAGCGTTCACACGAGATTCCCGCCGGAACCCAACGGCTACCTGCATATCGGACACGCGAAAG
>JAVVSI010000021.1:0-11662 GCA_036654315.1 Evtepia sp.
TGTATGGAGCGAACCAATGTTCGATATTTGACAGAGGAAGTGATTCCCGATCCCTTGGATTTTGCAACGGTAGATGTGTCATTTATTTCACTGAAGCTGATTTTGCCGCCGATTCGTAGGCTTTTGAAAGAGAGCGGTGAGATTGTTTGTTTGGTCAAGCCGCAATTTGAGGCAGGGCGCGAAAAGGTGGGAAAAAAGGGTGTTGTCCGGGATCCCGCTGTACACCTTGAAGTATTGGAGCAATTTTTTACCCATGTAGCGGAAAGCGGACTCTACGTCAAGGGGATGACATATTCTCCAATACGGGGGCCGGAGGGAAATATTGAATATCTGGGATATCTTTCTGTTTTAGAACAACCGCCCTATGCGGGAGAACTTGCACAACTTGTGAAAGCGTCCCACGAAAGTTTGGAGGGAAAATCCGTTTGAAAATTATACTTTGTCCAAATCCATTCCGGGATAAGGGTCTGAAGGCCGCCCGAAATGCGGAACAAATTTTGCGCGGGTTTGGAATTGAACTTTCGTACTGCCTGCCGTTTCAGGTAGATCGGGAGATGATCGGGGATTATGACGCTGAAATTGAAATCAAGGATATGAAAACGGAACTTGCAGATGCGGATTTATTGATCTGTTTTGGTGGTGACGGGACGATTCTCCATGCGGCAAAAGATGCGAGTACATTTGGGGTACCTGTGATCGGCGTGAATATGGGCAGTGTTGGATTCATGGCGGAGTTGGAGCAGGATGATCTTTCCATGTTGACCAAATTGCCGGAGCGTGACTATAAATTAGAAAATCGGATGCTCTTGGATGTCAAAGTGATTCGGGATGGTCGGGTTCTGTTTCGGAGTACGGCTTTGAATGACGCTGTGATTACAAAGGGTGCCGTCGCGCGCGTGATTGATCTGGAAGTTTATGGAGATAAGACCTTGATTTCCGAAATTTTTGGGGATGGTGTGATTGTTGCAACGCCAACGGGTTCGACCGCATATTCACTTTCAGCAGGGGGTCCGATTGTAGAACCGACAGCAGAGAATATTATTCTTACACCCATCAGTGCGCATACGCTCCAAGCGAAGGTTATGGTTTTGGATAAAAGCCGTTTGATCAATGTAACGGTTCCAAAACAGAGCCGGAAAACGGCATATCTCTCTGTGGATGGCGGGAAAGCGTTCAAATTATTTTCGGGAGACACGGTGGAAATCAGCAAATCGCGTCGGCATTTAAGCTTGGTGAAGTTATCCAATAAAAGCTTTTATGAGATCATCAACCAAAAGCTCGAAAGGAGAATCCGATCATGAAAGTAAGAAGGCAAGCGGAAATTTTGAGTATTATCCAAGAAAACGATATCGAAACACAGGATGGACTTTTAGCAGAGCTGATGGCACGGGGGATGAAGTCGACCCAGGCGACGATTTCCCGTGATATCAAAGAGTTGCATTTGGTCAAAGAACTCACCGGGCGCGGCACCTACAAATATGCGGTGAGTGAACGTAAAACCTCATTAAATATGGCGGGTAGACTGCGGAATATTTTCAAAGAGGGTGTGACGTCTTTTGATGCGGCACAGAATATTGTGGTGATTAAAACAATGCCCGGATTAGCGTCTGCGGCCTGTGCTGCCTTGGATGGGATGCATCTGAATAATATGGTTGGCAGTTTGGCAGGGGATGATACGGGGCTTTTGATTATGCGTAATGGCGAGGCTGCCAGCGAATTATGCCGCGAGATTTTAAAGATGATGGAAAAAGCCTGAGAAGGGAGAGACTATTTTGCTTTCCTTGCTTCATATAGAGAATATAGCTCTGATTCAATCCGCCGATATCGTGTTTGAGGCGGGATTTAATGTCTTAACCGGCGAGACCGGCGCGGGGAAATCAATTGTCATTGATGCCATCGGTGCATTGATGGGCGAGAGAACGAGTCGGGATCTGATCCGTACGGGAGAGAAAACGGCGCGGGTGTCCGGTGTATTTTGTGCATTACCCCCATTGCCGTGGTTTTCATCTTTTGGGATAGGACCGGACGAAAACGGAGAATTGCATATTTCACGTCAACTGCAAACGGATGGGAAAAACATATGCCGCGTGAATGGCAACCCCTGTACGGTTGTACAGTTGAAAGCCTTGGGCAATCAGCTTTTGAATCTTCATGGGCAGCATGACGGTCAGCAGCTTTTGGATGAACGCTCACATCTTTTGTATTTGGATCAGTTTGGTGGTATCGCACTGGAAGCATACACCGCCTTGTATGGGCAGTGGATGTCGTTGCAGCAGGAACTGTCCGGCATTCAGATGGATGAGCGGGAAAAGACGCGACGGATGGATACATTGCAGTTTCAGATTGGGGAATTGGAGCGTGCGGATCTGAAAGCGGGCGAGGATATACAGCTGATCGAGCGGATCAAGATGTTGCGCAATGCCGATAAACTGATGACCGCTTTGGAGGGTGCGTATATCGCCCTGTTTGGAGACGAGAACCGAGAGGGTGCGGATTCTCTTTTGGCAGAAGCTGAAAAGAATCTGACGGCAGCGGGGCATTTCAGTGAAGAGGTGCGTGGGCTTGGGACGCAGTTTACAGCCTTGCGTTATACAGTCGAGGATTTGACAGAGCGGGTGCGGGATCTACGTGATGAATTGGATGTTTCGACGGATGAGCTGAATGAATTAGAGCGCAGGCAGGATACACTCTACCGACTGAAAAAATATGGAAATACGGTAGAGGAGATGTTACAATATTTATCTCGTTGTCGTTCCGAATTGGAAGATATCGAATCTTCGGAAGATAAGATTGCAAGCCTGAAAGAGAAAATTGCGCGCGTGAAAGAAAAGACGCAAGCTGTCGCAGAAAAGCTTTCAGAGGAGCGGAAGGCAGTTGCGGGGCGTTTAAAGGCAGAAATCGAAACAGAACTACGCCAATTGGATATGCCAAAGGTACGGTTTGAAACCGAGTTTGTCCGCCGCACAGAGCCGGGTCAAAACGGCTATGATGAGGTGCAATTTTTGATGTCCGCGAATTTAGGGGAGAGTCTGAAGCCGATCCAACGTGTGGCTTCCGGCGGAGAGTTATCGCGTATCATGTTAGCATTGAAAAATGTTTTAGCGGAAACGGATCAAGTGACCACATTGATTTTTGATGAAGTGGATGCCGGTGTCAGTGGACGCGCGGCGCAAAAGGTGGCTGAAAAAATGGCAACACTTGCCCTTCGCAGACAGGTGCTTTGCGTGACACATTTACCGCAGCTTGCCGCAATGGCAGATGCCCATTTTTCGGTACAAAAAAACGAACATGATGGGAGAACGCATACATTTGTGGCAGTGTTGGATCGTGAACAGCGTAAGCAGGAACTGGCGCGATTGACCGGTGGATCGCATATGTCTGTTGCCATTTTAGAGGGTGCAGAGGAGCTGTTGGCGCAGGCGGAGCAATATAAACACCCAAAGTCAAAGCCACAAAGTCTTTTTGAGAAAGAGCAAAAATAGAAAAAATGTACTTGCTTTTTCGAAAGGTATCTGTTATAATAATTGACGATGCTTTTCGAAACACAATCTTGAGAAAAAGTTGTGATTATAGACCAGCGAGGAGGTTCAAACGAATGGCTAAATGTGAATTTTGTGATAAGGGTGTTGTGTTTGGGATTAAGGTTTCCCACTCCCATCGTAGATCTAACCGCCCTTGGAAGCCCAATATAAAGCGCGTCAAGGCAATTGTAGATGGGACACCGAAACACGTCTATGTATGCACCCATTGCCTCCGTTCGGGCAAAGTTACCCGCGCTGTATAAAAAACAAAAAATCGCTCTGATGAGCGATTTTTTTGTACACAAAAATAAACGAGTCCAGTCAAAAAACGAGAATCTCCCGACCCATGATCGGAGGATTCTCGTTTTTGTTCAGAGATATGACAGAAGAGAGAGAAGAAAAATAGCTTAGTAAAAACTGTTATTATAATAACACAAAGTTAAAAATGAAAAGTGGATAATTTAGAAACGAAACATGAATTTTTCATGAACGTGTGGCGTAGTCTTATTTTAGAATCCGGATGAAATCGTCACGGGCGTATCCGGTCACAGAGCCGAATTGTACGAGGAACCAAGTTTCAAAGTGATTTAAAATAGTCAGTGCTGCACCGTTGTAAGCTTTGGCCAGAATCGGCGCGGCGGGTGAGGGACGGCTGTATAGATTCAAGAACCCGTTTGGGGCGTCCACCACTCCTTTTAAAATGGCGTGCGGGAGTAAAAAAGGGAGATCGAAGTATTCGGCAATTGATTTGACGAGACTTTGGGCAATGGCATCCAAGTTGGCTTCAATCCATTTTGAGTCATCCACTTGGTCGTGATAACCAAGCTCCAGATAAACGACGGGTGCTTTTACTTTGCGCAGTTCTGCAATACTACTGTTGGGTTCGACACGAATCAAATCCGGCAAAGGATAAACGCTTGCTAGATTTTTTGCCATAATATCTGCGGCACGTCTGCCTTTGACACTGCCGGGAAAATAAAACAAGAGGATCCCACGGTGTTTTCCGGGATCCTTTGATGCGTTGGAGTGAAGCGCCAAATGAAGGTCACGCGGTGCCGCGTTAGAGTCTTTGATGGATTGCGCGGCTGTAAAATTTGGTTGATTTCGGGTGTAGCGAATTCCGGAGGATTCGAGGTATGGAATCATGGCATCAACAAGGTAATTCATCCACTCTTCTTCGTTCCCGCCGGTTACGTGTGGGTTGTATTCCTGCGTGGATGGGGAAAGATAAATCTCAGGCATATTAGAAAAACCTCCTTTTTGCTATTCTATGCGCGAAAGATGATATTTGCACCTGAAAAAGAGCAAAAGAAGCTTGGCAAAATGGATGCCCTGTGTTAACATAGTATAAAAGGAGGTTGCAGTGTGGAACTTTGTCAGTTAGAAGAAATTAAACGCCTCCTTGCACGTCATGGATTCCATTTCTCAAAGAGTATGGGGCAGAATTTCCTCATAGAGAATTGGGTGCCGCAGGAAACCGCAGAGGCATCCGGTGCGGCAATGGGTGTTGGCGTGTTGGAGATCGGACCCGGCATTGGAGCTCTGACAAAAGAACTCGCGACGCGTGCTGAAACAGTCGTTGCTGTAGAGTTGGATCAGAGCCTTGTTCCTATTTTAGGGGAAACATTGGCGGATTTTCATAATATCAAATTTATCTGGGGTGATATCCTAAAGTTGAATTTGCCTGCGCTTTGTGCGGAGCAGTTTGCCGGGATGCGTCCTGTGGTCTGTGCGAATTTGCCTTATAATATTACTTCGCCTGCAATTGCTGCATTCATTGATGCAGATTGTTTTGAGCAGATCACGGTCATGATTCAAAAGGAAGTTGCCCTGCGTATTTGCGCGGAACCGGGCAGTTCTGACTATGGCGCGTTTACTGTTTTTTGTAAGTATCACGCCGACTCAGAGCTACTTTATGAAGTGCCATCAACGTGTTTTTATCCCGCACCTAAGGTAACATCGGCAGTGATCCGCATGAAACTTCGTAAAACCCCGCTCGTTGCAGTAGAAAACAAAGAATTCTTTTTTAGAGTGGTACGCGCCGCCTTTGCACAACGGCGAAAAACCTTGCTGAATGCAATCAGCGCAGGCTTGTCCATTCCCAAAGATGAGGTACGACAAATTATAATAGAATGTGGACTTTCCGAAAACATTCGCGGAGAACGGCTTGGAATCCCGGAATTTGCGCTTCTCGCGAAAAAGTTAAAAGTGGTCTCATAATTCGCTCAAGTGTAGCAAAGATTTCCGGACGTGGGAGAAAGAAAAAAGTTTGCTGTCAGTAGGCAGATTCTAAGGAGGACGACATGGCGTTAACAGAAAATAAAGCGGTTTTAAACTGGATCCAAGAAAAAGCGGCACTTACAACCCCCGATGAGATCATCTGGAAGCGACGAACAATTGGAGCAATTACGCGCGGAAGCCTGTGCTACGGGAGAGATGCACAAGTTGAACGAAGAACTCCTACCCGGCTGCTACCTCCACCGTACCCACGTCAATGATGTGGCGCGTGTGGAAAACCGCACCTTTATTTGTTGTAGGAAAGAGGAAAATGCGGGTCCGACGAACCACTGGATGGATCCAAAGGAAATGTACGCCAAATTGGATGCACTCTATTTGAATTCGATGAAAGGGCGTAAGATGTACGTCATACCCTATTCTATGGGTGTTGTGAGTTCTCCCTTTGCAAAATACGGAATCGAATTGACCGACTCTATTTATGTTGTTTTAAACATGGCAATTATGACACGCGTTGGTACGGCTGCAATGGATGCACTCGGCAATTCGGATGACTTTATACGCGGACTTCATGCAACTGCGAAATTGGATGAAAACGAGCGATACATAGTCCAGTTCCCGGAAGATAATACGATTATGTCTGTCAACTCCGCCTATGGTGGAAACGTCCTGCAAGGGAAAAAGTGTTTTGCATTGCGGATCGCGTCGTACTTGGGTCAAAAAGAGGGCTGGATGGCAGAACATATGATGCTCCTAGGTGTCCAAAATCCAAAAGGGGAAGTTCATTACATTGCGGGTGCTTTCCCATCTGCCTGTGGAAAAACAAACCTTGCGATGCTGATACCACCTGAGGGGTATCAAAAGGCGGGCTGGAAAACATGGTGCGTGGGTGATGATATTTCATGGATACGTTTGGGGGAAGACGGCCGGCTGTGGGCAATGAACCCGGAATGCGGATTTTTTGGTGTTGCACCGGGGACAAACGAGCAATCCAACCCCAATGCACTTGCATCCACAAAAAAGGGAACCATCTTTACCAATGTTGCGCACGATTTGGATCATAACACTGTATGGTGGGAGAAATTGGACAAAAATCCACCCCATCATGCTTTGGACTGGAAAGGGAATGCTTGGGATCCCGATACAGCAACGGTTCCTGCCGCGCATCCGAATTCGAGATTTACCGCACCGGCTAAAAATTGCCCCTGTATTTCGCCGGAATTTGAGAATCCGAATGGTGTCCCTCTTTCTGCTATTATATTTGGTGGACGCCGCGCAAAGACCGCACCGCTGGTCTATCAATCCAGAGATTGGGAGCATGGTGTGTTTGTGGGTTCGATCATGGCTTCGGAAACGACAGCGGCCGCAACGGGTCAAGTCGGGGTTGTGAGACGAGATCCGATGGCAATGTTGCCATTCTGTGGCTATCACATGGCGGATTATTGGCAACATTGGTTGGATATGGGCAAAAAGACGAGTCACCCGCCTAAAATATTCAATGTCAACTGGTTCCGTACCGATGAAAAGGGAAGTTTCATTTGGCCGGGATTTGGCGATAACCTGCGCGTCTTGGAATGGATTTTGAAACGCTGTTTCAACGAAGTGGAGGCAGTGGATACGCCAATTGGATACCTGCCTAATCCGAAAGATATCAATCTGAATGAGACGAATCTGCCGGAACAAACCTTGTCTGACCTGCTGAGTGTAGACCCAACACTTTGGAAAACGGAAGCCAAGAATATCCGCGAATTTTACACAAAATTTGGTAATAAATTACCGCACTGTTTGATGGAAGAACTGGACGAAATGGAACGTCGGCTCGGAAACGAATAGGATGACAGGGAAACCGCTGACCGGGATATTGGTCGGCGGTTTCCGTAATTTCGGGAAAATACTTGCTATGGTATTGGGTTTCGTGCTAAAATGAGGGAAAGAGAGAGGGATAGCGGATGATTGTTTTGGGTATTGATCCGGGGTATGCCATTGTTGGATTTGGTGTACTGTGCGTTGCGCAGGGGAATACGTCACTCATCCGTTGTGGTGTGATTCAAACGTCGGCGGGTGTTCCGATGGCGCGTAGATTATATCAAATTGCTGTAGATCTGGAAGAAATCATTGTGCAGTTTCAGCCGGATGAAATGGCGGTTGAGGAGCTTTTTTTCAATACAAATGTGACAACGGCAATTGGTGTTGCACAGGCGCGCGGTGTCATTCTTGCGACGGCGGAAAAAATGGGCGTTGGGGTTTTCGAATATACGCCGCTTCAGGTAAAGCAGGCGGTTGTGGGTTATGGCAGGGCAGAAAAGAAGCAAGTGATGGATATGACAAAAAGGCTGCTACATCTGAAAACAGTTCCAAAACCGGATGATGCGGCAGATGCTGTAGCAATTGGCTTATGTCATGCGCGGTCTGCCAGTTCTCGTTTGCGGGATCTTGAAGTGCGGTCTCATCACTAAGGTCTTTCATTGTGCGCGTGTTTGTGGGATGCGATGCATCAAAAAGGAGTCAGTATATGTTTAGCTATCTGAATGGACAAGTTGCGCAGATCGGCGCACAACTTGCAGTCATTGACTGTGGTGGGATCGGCTATGCCTGCCGCACAACAAATCAAACCATTTCTAATATCACCTGTGGACAGCAGGCGAAATTATATACGTTTCTCTATGTCAGGGAGGACATTTTGGAACTCTATGGTTTCTATACGGAACAAGAACTGCACTGTTTTCAGCTTTTAATCAGCGTGTCCGGTGTAGGACCCAAAGCGGCACTTTCTATCTTGTCCTCTACAACGCCGGAAGGATTGGCAATGTCGATTATGACAGAAGATGCGAAAGCACTGACGGTCGCACCCGGAATCGGGAAAAAGATTGCGCAACGGATCATATTGGAGTTAAAGGATAAACTGGCAAAGGATCAGATTGCCTCAGGCGAATCCTACGGCGGTACAGGTGTTACGACCCTGCCGGGCAATAAGGGGATGGAGGCCGCTGCTGCGCTTGCGGTGCTGGGATATGATGCTTCTGAAATTGCACAAGTACTGCGTGATATAGATGTAGCGGATTTAGCACTGGAAGAAATCATACGCGCTGCTCTGCGTAAAATGGTAAAATAAAGGGGGAAATAAGCGCATGAGTATTGATTTTTCCGAGGATGGATTTGAGACGGAAGAACCGCTTGTCACCACTTCGTTGACAGTAGAAGATGAGGCGGAGGGTTCTTTGCGTCCAAAATCACTTTTGGAATATATTGGGCAAGAGAAAGCGAAGGAGAATCTTTCTGTTTTTATTGATGCGGCGAAATTACGAAATGAGCCGTTGGATCATGTATTACTGCATGGGCCGCCCGGTTTGGGAAAAACGACCTTGTCGGGTATTATTGCAAATGAAATGGGTGTCCATATACGTATTACATCCGGACCCGCGATTGAGAAAGCCGGGGATCTGGCTGCGCTTCTGACGAATCTGAACGAGAATGATATTTTGTTTATTGATGAAATACACAGATTGAATCGAGCAGTAGAGGAGATTCTGTACCCTGCAATGGAGGACTACGCCATTGATATTATCATCGGCAAGGGGCCTTCTGCGAATTCGATACGATTGGATCTACCTCATTTCACGCTCATCGGCGCAACGACAAGAGCGGGTCAGCTTTCCGCACCGCTCCGGGATCGCTTTGGTGTCATATTAAGGTTGGAATTGTATTCTCCACAAGAATTGATGCAGATTATTCTCAGGAGTGCCGGTATATTAAATGTACCCATTGAATCGGATGGCGCGCATGAGATTGCCATGCGGGCAAGGGGGACACCGAGGATTGCGAACCGATTATTGCGTCGCGTGCGTGATTTTGCACAGGTTCGGGCAGGGGGTGTGATTACGAAGGACGTTGCAAATTATGCCTTGAACGCGTTGGAAGTAGATGATCTTGGTTTGGATGCAGTGGATCGACGAATGTTGCATAGTATTATTGAGAATTACGGTGGTGGGCCTGTCGGTTTGGAGACACTTGCGGCAACGGTGGGGGAAGAATCGGTGACACTGGAGGATGTCTATGAGCCATATCTGATGCAGATTGGTTTTTTGACCAGGACGCCTCGTGGTCGATGCGTGACGGCGCGTGCCTATGATCACTTGGGTATCATATTTCTAGGGCAAGAGCAACTGCCTTTATAATCCAGAATATACAAAAGATCACACCGAGTTCTATAAAAAGACAAAGCTGCATGGAAAAAATGGGTATAACAACCAAAACAGGGATAGATTTTTTGGCATAAGTAACATAATTCGAAGGATTCCCTTGACTTTACCACCTACTTCAAGTATAATGAGCAGGAGTTGAAAATGAATGTGCAAACAATACAAGATTCTATAACGGATGAGGATCTTTGTGCTTTTGCGATTGCGGGAGATCGCAGCGCAGAAGAGGCACTGGTTCTACGTTATTCGCGCTTGGTTCGGATTTGTGCGCGTCCTTTTTTTTTAATAGGCGGCGACAGTGAAGATCTCATCCAAGAGGGTATGTTCGGACTATTGACTGCGGTTCGTGAATTTCGAGCCGATCGGTTCGTATCGTTTCGTACGTTTGCAGAGGTATGTGTCCGTCGACGTATGATTTCTGCCGTTCGTATGGCAGCCAGACATTCCCCACTCAATTCTTGCGTTTCGTTATCCCTCTTTGTCGCGAACCGGGACTCCCAAGCTCTTGGTATGGCATTCGACAGGCAGGAAAATCCGGAAGATCTGATCATTCAACAAGAAAATCTGACCATCCTTCGTCGAAAGATTCAGAAGGAGTTATCAGATTTTGAAACGCAAATCCTCGGGTTTTATCTGAATGGATTATCCTATTCTGAAATTGCCAAAGAGGTTCAACGATCCACGAAGTCCGTGGATAATGCTGTGCAACGGATTAGACACAAGGCTGCACGGCAAATTCAATCCGGCGAATACAGCGAAAGCTGAGCGCATATTTTATCTGACCCAGCAGGAGCACGTCCCAGTCCTGGGTTAACTAGTCAAAGAGAGGTTTATAACATGTACGAAGATAAAACATTGGTATGCAAAGAGTGTGGCCAGGAGTTTGTGTTCTCTGCGGGTGAACAGGAATTCTATGCTGAAAGAGGCTTCCAGAACGAGCCCCAGCGTTGCAAGACTTGCCGTGACAATCGCAAGAACGCATCCCGCGGTCCTCGCGAGTATTTCACAGCTGTCTGTGCTTCCTGCGGTGGCGAGGCTAAGGTTCCTTTTGAGCCGAAGTCCGATCGTCCTGTTTACTGCAGTGAGTGCTTTGCACGCATGAGAGAAGCTTGATTTAAAATCAAGAGAGACGGTGCTGAATCATCAGCACCGTCTTTTTCATGTTATGTGTCAGAAATCGGAAGATAACACGCGTCAAACAAGTCATATCGCTAGCCCTTCTGTTTGGTGGAGAGAGCAGCAGGAGATCAGTTCGAGTTTTGAAGAAATGTGCCATTTTTTCACGATAACCGTACATTCGCTTGCAAAAAACAAATTTAGGGTTATAATAATAAGTATATGAAGAATAAAATAGGAGGTGGGAATGTGTTTCAGGTTGGCGACAAAATAGTCCATCCCATGCACGGTGCAGGTATCGTTGATGAAATCGTAACCCAAAAAGTGTGTGGTGTCACGCAGGAATATTATATCCTGAAACTTCCGATTGGGGGTATGCTTGTCATGATCCCTACGGAAAATTCGGATGAAATTGGAGTGCGACCCGTGGTGGATGAGGCAGAGGCGGAACGTGTCCTCCAAGCATTCCCACAGATCGAAGTCGATGTGGTTCATAATTGCAATCGACGCTATCGCGAAAATATGCTCCGACTGAAAAGCGGAGATTTACTGGAAGTGGCTCGCGTGGTCAAAAGCCTGATGGTGCGCGAT
>JAVVSI010000022.1:0-11231 GCA_036654315.1 Evtepia sp.
GTTTGTTTTAAGGCAGGGTTGATCCATTCGGCTACGCGCTCCGGAATGGGTTTTTTAGGTGGTTCGGGGATCGGTTCCGGAGTTGGCATAGTGGGGAATGTAATGATGTTATCCGGGAGGGGGTCCGGCGGAGTGGGGATGGGGACTTCTTTGGCCGTCTGTGTGGGAGGGGCAACGGATTGCGTAGACGGTTCGGGTGGTGGATCTACCGTATCCCAATAGGTAGGGGAGTACTCCGCTAGTATATCCTCTAAGGTATATTCGTTTTGTTGATCCGACATGGAAATTCACCTGTTATTCTTGATTATTGTAATGGGATGGCGATTGTTGGTGTTACAAGATGGTTCGTTGGCGCACAGCTTCATAGAGTAGGATGGCGGCAGCGGCAGCGGCATTGAGTGAGTTTAATTTTCCGCGCATGGGAATACTGACGAGTACATCACAATTTTCAGAAATGAGACGACCCAGTCCGGAACCTTCCGAGCCGATGACAATGGCGGCAGGACCTTTGAAATCGGCGGCATAAAGAGAGGTGGTACCTTCGGGTGCGGCACCATAGACCCAGACGCCGGCTTTTTTAAGATCTTTGATATAGGCCGTTAAATTCGGGACGCGTGCTACGGGGATATGAGAGACGGCACCGGCAGAGGTTTTGGCAACGACAGCAGTGAGGCCTGCGCTTCGTCTTTTGGGGATGACGATACCATGGGCTCCCGCGCATTCTGCGGTACGAATGACAGCGCCTAAATTATGAGGATCCGATAGTTCGTCACAGATGACGATGAGGGGAGATTCCCCTTTTTCGGCGGCGAGCGCGAGAATTTCTTCGGGTTCGGCGTATTCTCGAACGGCGGCGAGCGCAATCACGCCCTGATGAGAATGCGTACGACTCATATTGTCCAATTTCCGACGGTCGGCGTCGACGACAACGACACCGCGATCTCGTGCAGTGGAGGCAATATGACCTAAGGCAGCATCGGTTTCACCGCGTGCCAGATAAATTTTATCAATTACGGTTCCGGCGCGTAATGCTTCGATCACGGCATTGCGACCCTCGATGATCCCATCAGCAATTGCGTCCTCTCTGTCTTGTGGTTTATTTTCTTTCATATTAGTTTTTCTCCAAATTCAGTTATTCTACACAGTATACCACGATTCGCGCCTAAGAAAAAGGGTTTTTTCTGTTTCCAAAAAGTTTACAGGCGCATTCTTGCAAAGAACTTGGAGGTATGATATAGTACAAGAGTTATGATATCCATATTTTGAAAAGACGATTGTTTTTTCGTTAGGAGGCACAGATATTGAAGCAAAATAATGACCCCGGCAAACCAAAAAAATCGGGGATGATCATTTCCGCGATTCTCTGGGCAATCTTGCTTACCATCCTGTTGAACCAAGTGTTCGCACGGATGAATCGAGCGGGAGAAGTGGAAATTCCCTATTCTTCCTTTATTCAGCTGATACAAGAGGATAAAGTGGATTCCGTACAATTGGAACGCAATCAGATTCGTATTTCTCTCAAACCGGATCAGACCCCGCCGACGGAGGAGAATACAGATGTAAATGAAGTCCTAAAAGAGTCCATGAAAAAAGAGACACAAACGATCTACGTGACAGCACGTTTGACGGTAGAGGATGCGGAGCTTCTGCCGCTGTTGCGCGAGCATCATGTCAAATACTTCTCTGAAATGGTGGAAGAATCTTCCTACTTGATGAGTATGTTGATGAGTTATGTCTTGCCGGCTGTGATTATGGTGGGACTACTTATTTTCTTTATGCGGAAAATGAGTGGTGGCATGGGCGGCATGGGCGGCGTTGGAAAGGCGAATGCAAAGGTGTACGTGGAAAAGTCCACAGGTGTCACATTTGCGGATGTCGCCGGACAAGATGAAGCCAAAGAGTCACTGATGGAAATTATTGATTTCTTGCACAATCCCAAAAAGTATACCGAGATTGGAGCGAAATTGCCCAAGGGTGCCTTGCTTGTCGGCTCGCCCGGTACCGGCAAGACGTTAATGGCAAAGGCAGTTGCAGGTGAGGCAAACGTGCCATTCTTCTCTATTTCCGGCTCTGACTTTGTGGAAATGTTTGTGGGCGTGGGCGCATCGCGTGTGCGAGATCTCTTTAAGGAGGCGGCGAAACTAGCCCCCTGTATTATTTTCATTGATGAGATTGATACAATCGGAAAAAGTCGAGACAACCGTATGGGCGGAAACGACGAACGGGAACAGACATTAAATCAATTGTTGGCAGAATTGGATGGTTTCGATCCGACCAAAGGCATCATTGTCCTTGCGGCAACGAACCGTCCGGAAGTGCTAGATAAGGCACTGCTCCGCCCGGGACGGTTTGACCGAAGAATTACGGTGGATCGCCCGAACCTGGCGGGTAGACTTGCGACATTACAGGTACACACGCGCGTGATTCGTATGTCAGAAGATGTTGATTTATCAAAGATTGCGCAGGCAACCGCCGGTTGTGTCGGTGCAGATCTCGCGAATCTTGTCAACGAGGCCGCCTTGCGTGCCGTTCGTATGGGCAGACACAGTGTCAGTCAGCGGGATTTGCTCAGTTCGTTTGAAATGGTCATTGCGGGCAGTGAGAAAAAGGGAACCGTACTGACAGAATATGAAAAGAAATTGATTGCATATCATGAAGTCGGCCATGCCTTGATTGCAATTGTGCAAAAAGACGTAGAGCCGGTCAGTAAAATTACAATTGTCCCTCATACGCAGGGCGCACTGGGCTATACAATGCAGTTGCCCGAAGAAGAGCGATACCTGATGGATAAAGACGAGATTATTGGAAAAATCACCATTTTGCTCGGTGGACGAAGCGCAGAAGAAGTGGTGTTCAATACAAAAACGACAGGTGCTGCCAACGATATTGAGCGTGCCACCGACTTGGCAAGAAAAATGATTACGATGTATGGTATGTCGGAGCGTTTCGGTATGATGGGACTGGCCACAGTGCAGAATCAGTATTTAGATGGTGCCATGGGGCTAACCTGTGCGGAAAACACCTCCGCCGCAATTGATGAAGAGATTCAGTCTGTGATCGACAACGCACATCAGTCTGCACTGGAAGTTTTGCGTGGTCACAGGGAGAAGCTGGATGAAATAGCGGAATATCTTCTGATTCGAGAAACCATTAGTGGTGCAGAGTTGATGGCAATTTGGGAAGGTCGCGACCCGGCGGACTCTGCGGAAGAGAAAGAGGAAGCCATTCCGATTGACATGACGAAACGGGAAACGCCGAACAGTGCCGCGCTGAACCCAAACGAGCCGGAAAGTGAAACGGTGAAAGCACTCGAAAACGAAGAAGAGGATGCGCGTTTCGATGATGAATACGCAGATGACTTCGATGACGATGACGAATACAACTACGACGATGATGACCCGAACGATCATATCGGATCCGGCTCACATAAGGACATTTTTTGATGCCGTAGTCTGATGTTCCCCGCGTCGCAAAAAAAACGCAACGAGGTATCGAAACGATACTCTGTTGCGTTTTTTAATTGCAATTTTTTAGTATGTTTGGTAGACTGAAAGGAAAAGGGGTGGTGCAAGTGACTAAGAAGTGGAATTCATTGGATTTTGCGCGTGTCGTGGCAATGCTTGCGGTCATTATGATTCATGTTTCAAGTACCTATATTGGGGCGCCGAGCGGGTATTCGATTTTTGGTGTGAATCCCTCGTTTGCCTTGAATCAATTTTCTCGCTTTGCGGTTCCACTTTTTATTTTCATGTCAGGGCTTACGCTCGCGCTGAATGACAGACCCATGCCATATGCCAAATTCATAAAGAAAAGACTAAAAAAGATTGGAATTCCTTATTTGATTTGGTGTTTGGTATATTACATCTATCACGACGGAGCAGGTTTGTGGGAATTGAAGGCGAAAGGCCTTTCCAATATTCCTGCATTTTTTCAATCCGTACTACGCGGAGATCTTGCACCGCATTTATACTTTATTGTGATCATTGTGCAATTATATTTGATATTCCCATGGCTGAAAAAATGGGTGGATGCAAAGCCGGTGCAGGCATTGATTGCCTCTTTTGCGCTTATGTTTTGCTTTCAGGAAATTTTCATGATCCAATATTTTGGGTTGAATCTGGTATCGCAAACGACGCTTGCATCCCTTGTCCGCTTTTTCCCAACATGGATTTTTTATTTTGTGCTGGGTATTTTTATCACAAAAGAGCGACTCGTTGTACTGTCTGACTTTGCAGAACAACACCGTATTTCGCTGATGGTGTTGATGGTGTCTTTTGCTGCCTGCTATGTTTTAGAGAGCAAGGCAAGCGGATATATCGACTCAATCCGTCCACAGCTACTGATTTATGTGGTTCTGGTTTTTGTTTGCTGTTTGGGATTCAGTCCTGTTTTTGAAAAAAGCAAATGTTTTTTAAAAGTGAATTCTTTTTTAGCGAAACATTCCATGACGATTTATTTTGGACACGTGTTGTGTCTTTGCTTTTTGAGACGATTTGCGATTTTTGAGCAGGGTACACAGGGTATGCTTCTGTTGTATGTTGCGGTGTTTGTGAGTGCGGTTCTGATTGCTGTCGTGCTTGATTTTCGATTGCCACACAAAACACAGAGATCGTTATAAGCGCGCAACAGACCGATAAGCATCGTGAACAGCGGTCCAAATTCCATTTGGGCGTTCGGCATCTCCGATGCGGGTGACATTTTGGCAAATACGCATGAGTGCGTCACCATAGGGGCGGGAAGGTTCGACGCCAAGGGAGAGAAGGACGCGGTCACAGGGATAAACGAATTCTTCTCCAGTTGTGACATCGGAGAACCAAATGCGATCGGAGCCGATGCGGGTGAGTTTTCGATTCAGCATAAAGACGACGTTGTTAATTTCAAGGAGTGCGGTGACTGCATTGCGGTTGGAACCGAAAACACCGGGTGCAATTTGATTGGCGGCTTCCATTACGACAATGGCGTTGTTGTGGTCACGGTCACAGAGGGATTCCGCCAGTTCCAGTCCCGTCATACCGGAGCCGACGATCACGACACTCTCCCCTCGTGGGTCGATATCACCACGAATGATGTCGGGTGGTGTACATACTATGGGGTTCCCGATTGCACCCTCGATAGAGGGGGGGATCAGGGGACGTGCGCCTGTGGCATCTAGGATTGCATAGGGGTGTAAGGCTGCTAATTCCTCCAAAGAGGGGGCTTTGTCAAACAGGAGTTCAACGGATTCCGATTCACAGCGTGCTTGCAATACATCAATGAACCATTTCATTTTTTCTTTTCGCGGTATATAAGCGGCGAGCGCCAGTTGTCCACCCGGGAAAGGATTTTTTTCGTATAGTTTCACGTGAAACCCTCGTTTCGCGGCACGGTACGCAGATTCCATACCGGCAGGGCCCGCACCCAGTACGACCACCAAACGATTGTCACCATTGTGAGGCGTAGGGGGGAGCGTGGCTTCGTAGCCGGTTTCCGGATTGAGCGCACAGGAGATGTGACCTATTTGGGGGTAACGCTGAAAACAGGACATACAGCCGATACAGCGAATGATTTCAGAATCTCTCCCGCAAAAGGCTTTGTTTGCCCAGTCGGGATCGGCGAGGTGGCTTCTGGCAGTGCCGACGAAATCGGTATATCCGTCTCGTAGCAATTCTTCTGCAAAGGCGGGATCGCGTACCAGTGCGACGGAGCAGACGGGGATGGAAACGCAAGATTTCACAGCCTTTGCCAGATGTTTGCGCCAACCCTGCATAAAGTTGATTGGTTCGACACTTTGGCTGAGTTTGCTGGACGTACCGGAGGCGGAGACGTTAATGGCGTCCACGCCCAAGGCTTCGAGTGTTTGACAGATTTTCACACCGACATCGGCATGATACCCCTCTTTGCCGATATACTCTTCCAAGGAGACGCGAACCATCAGTGGGAAGTCTCCGCAAGTGCGGCGTATTTCGCATACAATGAGTTCCAATAAGTGCATACGATTGTGACAGGCAAATTCATCGGTACGGTGATTGGTGACGGGACTGAGAAAAGATTGAATGAGATAATTGTGCGCGGCGTGGATTTCGATGCCGTCAAAACCGGATTGTTTGATCCGCAAGGCAGCAGTTCCGAATTGCGCCACAAGTTTGAGAAGTTCTTCTTTTGTCATGGCACGGATGGGAGTACCGTGGATCTCACCGGAATCGGCAGAGAACAGCGGTAATTCGTTGAGATTTGGGTCGGCGTTGGAACCGGGGTGGAAGAGTTGTGCAAAGATTTTAGTGCCGTATTTGTGAACGCGTGTGGCGAGTGTTTGAAATTCGGGGATATTTTCATCGCGCGCGGCAGAGAGTTCGCGCGGGAAGAGAACGCCGTGTGTTTCATCGACACAGGTCATTTCCGTAATAATCAAACCGACACCGCCGATGGCACGGCGTTCATAAAAAGCCAGTATGTCTTCTGTCATACGACCATCCGGTTCCGAGAGAGAACAGCTGGCGGCAGTCATAACGATTCTGTTTTTGATGGTCAATGTTCCGATTTGGCCGGGGGTTTGCAACTTTTCATACATATTAAAATCTCCTACAGAAACAATTCCAAAAGAAAGACAAGGGAGCAAGAGAGCATAGCGACTTGAATCAAACTGGCACTGCGCCACGCCATAAAAACGGCGACAACAAATGCCGCTGCACCCGATATGGGAGAACCAGTCGCGTCAAGAATGGCGGGAAAGGTCATAACGGCAAGTGTAACATAGGGGACATAAAAGAGGAAAGATCGAATGGTTGTATTTTGAATTTCATGGCGTATTAGGGTTAAGGGGAGGACGCGAATGAGATAAGTGACAGCTGCCATGACTAAAATATAGAGGTAGACATTATGATTCATCGGGCAATTTCTCCTCTTTGACCGGAAACAAAATGGCTGCGCCGCCCGAAATAATGACTGTCAGGATGATAATTTTCATACCGGAGGACAAATTGGAGCATATGGGAATGACACTGACAAGCCAGCTGAGCAGCATAGATAAAATGACGGCTCCGGCAATGATTTTGTTATTTTTTGCAGGGGGGATAAAGACGGCAATGAGCATTCCATACAAGGCAACGCCCAACGCGGTGACCACGCGTGCCGGTAGGACACTGCCCATCAGTGCGCCGAAGAAAGTACCAAACGTCCAACCCGGGCAGGCGGCGCAAAGTGCGCCGATGGAGTAGAGGGGACTTAGTTTCCCGGTTTGGGCGATGGAGATGCCAAAGATTTCATCTGTGACGGTCAGTCCAAGCAAAAGACGTTGACCCAACGAGACGGATTCATCCAGTCGCTGACTGAGTGCGCAAGACATGAGTAGATAGCGGGCATTGATGACGAGTTGTAGGGTTGCCATCACGACAAGACCGGAACCGGCGGCAACCACAGTGACCCCTGCGAATTCTCCGGCGGAAGTCATATTGGTCAGACTCATAATCAGACCTTGCAGGGGAGAGATGCCATTTTGTTTCATGACGATGCCGAGGGAGAGCGAAACGGTGAAATAGCCAAGAAAGATGGGAATTCCGTCCCGAAATCCGCGACGAAATGCGTGTTCATTCATGAAAAGTATCCTTTCAAAATAGAGGAGAGGAAAACAAGAAGAATGATAACAGGGAGGACGTAGGTCATATAGGGGCGAATCCATTTTGGGAATTTCATTCCTTTGCCCTCGTTTGCTTCTCGAATAAAGTTATCCCAACCCCAGCCATAGCGTGTGGTACAGAAGAGAACGAAAACAAGACCACCTAGGGGGAGTATGATATTGGAGACGGTGAAATCTTCGAGATCAAGGAAGCCCAGACCGAAGATTGTGATATCGCTCCAAATATTCAGGCTAAAGATAGCGGGAAGGGCAAGGAGTGCGATAATACCGATGTTGAGGAGCGCGATTTTTCGTCTTGAAAGTTTGGATAATTCGAGCCAATAGGCGACGATATTTTCAAAAATTGCGATGACCGTTGAAAAGGCGGCGAAGATCATAAAGAGGAAGAAGAGCGTACCCCACAGTCGACCACCGGGCATATTGTTGAACAAACCGGATAGTGTTGTAAAGAGGAAGGATGCGCCTACGCTGCTGGCATCTGCAGTAACGCCGCCGTTGTAGGTAAAGCAGGCGGGGAAGATGATCAGGCCGGAGAAGATGGCGACGAAAGTGTCCAGTGCGGTAATTGTGATCGCTTCGCCGAGTAGGCTGCGTTCTTTGTCTATGTAGGTGCCGAAAATTTGAATGGAACCCATGCCGATGCTGAGCGTAAAGAAGGCCTGTCCCATTGCGGCGAATATAACGGTGATAATACCGGAGTCTTTGACGTTTTCGAGGGAGGGGACGAGATAGAATTTGAGACCTTCTAAGGCACCGGGCAGGGCGCAGGCGCGTACTGCCATGATAACAATGAGGACAAAGAGGGCGACCATCATCACTTTTGTAATTTTCTCAACGCCTTTTTGGAGACCCAGTGAGCAAACCGCAAAACAAACCACGATCACCCCAAGCGTACTGCATATGAGAAGTCCCGGGTTCGAAACCATGTTACCAAAGACTTGGCTCATTGCTTCCGTGCTTTTGATGCCACTGACCGAACCGGAGGCGTATTTGAAGAAGTAAATTGTCATCCAACCGGCGATTGTGGTATAAAACATCATGAGTAGATAGTTGCCCGCCATCATGACATATTTGACGAGATGCCATTTGTGACCGGGCGATTCCAAAGCCTCAAAGGATTTTGCGGTACTGAGTCGACTGGCGCGACCGACACAGAGTTCGGCAACCATAACAGGGATGCCGACGAGTAATAGAAATGCGACGTAGATTAAGACGAAGAGTCCTCCGCCATACGCGCCCGTAATAATTGGAAATCGGTAAACATTTCCAAGACCAATGGCGCAACCGGCGGCAATTAAAATAAACCCCAGTCTGGACGAGAATTTTTCACGTTCCATAAAAACCTCCAAAATTGTTTTTTCAACCAACAATCTCTCTTTGTCGATCAGGGTACACTATATTATAAGGGGTAAAATTTGTCAAGTCGCATGAAAGAATGGGGACAATTCTTTTTGCATAAGCAACACCCCCGATGCCACATTGGTAGCACCGGGGGTGTGTTGTGTAAGACAGAAGGACGTTGTCCTTAGCGTGCCAGCAATGCAGCAATCGCGGAGGTAGCTTCTGCATGGGTGACTTTGGCGGTTGGCAAAATACGATTGTTAGCGTCTGTGGGAATCAGTTTGGTGATTTGGTTCCACATCGCACCGGAGGTTGCCCAAGGTGCGATATCGTTGCGATCTTCATAGGTGATATTGACTGCCCAAGAACCCTGTGGACCTTTCTCAGTGGCAGTGGCATAGCGCAGAAGGAACATCATCATCTGCTCACGCGTCAGAGTATCGTTTGGATTAAAGGTTGTTGCTGCCGTACCGGTGGCAATTTTCTGCGTAAAGGCCCAAGCAACCGCATTGTTGTCTGCATCGACAAAGGGGGATTTGGTTGCGACTGCGGGATTTTTTGCGGAGGCATACAGCATATCCATAAATTCACCACGTGTGACAGTGGCTGCAGGTGCGGGGACTGCTTGCGGGAAGAGCATCACTTTTGTGGGGTTTGCCTGTCCGGGTGCGCTGCGGGTTTCCTTGGTGTACCAAGAGAGCAAATACGAGCCTGCTTTGATGTCGGCTAAGGTTACAGTCTTGTCCGTGCCATAGGATAAGAGTTGTGTATCTTTGTTGAGGTGAAGGATGACGCTGGGTGTCATCAAGAGATCTATGCTGTCCTTGTCTATTGCAGTGACGGTTTGAACCTGAGCATACTTGGGTACAGCAAAGTCAGCGGGGATATTGCAGAGAATGAGTGTTGCATGTGTCTGCGGGGGCAAACTCATTGTCATAGCGGGGCCGACGTAGGCATAGAGTGTTTCGTTTTGTTTGATATCTTTCATGGTTTTTGCGTTGCCTGTCACAGCATCTACGATCATCGTTTGATCGGAAACCATCATAGCGATTTCTTGATTGGAAGCTTGATCGTTGGTATTCTTTAATAAGATACAGCTACCGTCCTTGCTTGGGGTGATTGAGGTTACTTGACCGTAGATGCAATTCGGCTGCAAGGCTTCCTGCGTTGTTCCTCCATTGGTCGGTGCATTGGAGTCAGGCACAGCGGGGGGAGTCAGCGCGAGGACAGTACTCATTAGGAGTGACGAAACAAGACCTGCGGCGAGAATGGTTTTAAATCCGAGATGAAACTTCATAGAAAACACGCTTCTTTCTAATTTTTATCATTGGGGACGCAGGAAACATCCCCATTGTGTACCAATTAGTTTACACTACAGGTGCAAAAATGTCAAATAAATGACAAATAAAAAAACAAGAAAGTATACAACCGGCAAAAAATGTGCTACTATATAGGGACAAGAAGTTCTTGGATAAAAGATACAATCAATGAAAGGAGTAAAAATTTATGGGCAAACTGGATAACAAGGTGGCACTGATCACCGGCGGAGGCAAAGGTGGCGGGATTGGCTATGGTATTTCGACCGCATTTGCAAAAGAAGGGTGCAATCTTGTGATTACCGGACGGAATCTCAAAAAGATGGAAGATGCAAAAGAAGAGCTGGAGCGTCTGTATGGAATCAAGGTTCTGTGGGTACAGGCAGACGGCGGCGAAGAGGATCAGGTACAGGGTGTCGTAAAAAAAGCGATGGATACGTTTGGCCGCATTGACGTGCTGGTGAACAATGCGCAAAATTCAAAATCCGGACTGATGCTGATAGAGCATACGAAGGAAGATTTTGATGCCGCGATCATTTCGGGTTTATACGCCACGTTCTTCTATATGAAAGCGGCATTTCCTTACTTGAAAGAGACAGAGGGATCGGTGGTTAACTTTGCATCGGGCGCAGGCATTGCGGGGCGTTTGGGACAGTCCTCCTATGCGGCAGCCAAAGAGGGCATTCGTGGACTGACGCGTGTTGCGGCAAACGAGTGGGGTCAGTTCAACATCAATTGTAATATTGTTTGTCCTCTCGTGATGACAAAGCAGTTAGAGATTTGGAAAGAATCGAATCCGGAACTGTTCGCACAAACAATTCACAGTATTCCTATGAATCGTTTTGGTGACGCAGAGAAGGATATCGGTCGGGTCTGTGTGTTTTTGGCAAGTGACGATGCCTCGTATATCAGCGGCGAGACGATCACAGTCCAGGGCGGCAGCGGACTGAGACCCTAATCGG
>JAVVSI010000023.1:0-11084 GCA_036654315.1 Evtepia sp.
CGACCCTGATCGCTCGATTTTTCGCATCGCCCTTGGGTGAGAAGATGAGACGCGTTACGAAGCTACATCGTGAATTTCAGTTTTCAGTCCTAACACCGGCAGAGCGATATTTTGAAATTCCGGCAGGGGAGTCTATTTTGTTACAGGGCGTGATTGATTGCTGGTTTGAGACAGAGGAGGGGATTTGTCTGGTCGATTTTAAAACGGATCGTGTATTCGGTGAAAAAATCGAGGAACGAGCCGAGACATATCGTGAACAACTCAATGTCTATTGTTATGCCTTGGAAGAAATAACACATCGACCCGTAACACATCGGATTCTCTGGTTCTTGATTCCCAATCGGGGCGTTGAGCTGATATAGACCATAAATATTCAAAAAAACTGACAATAATAGTTGCATTTTGGATCGTAATGTGGTATCATAATAAATGCACTTATGAAAAGTGTTTTATTTGATTAACAGAAAGAGGTGAGCACGCATGAAGGAAAGCATCCATCCAAACTACGAGCCAACCACCATTCATTGTGCCTGCGGAAACGTAATTGAGACTAGATCTACACAGAAGGATATCAGAGTGGAAGTTTGCTCCAAGTGTCACCCCTTCTTCACCGGTAAGCAGAAGATGGTGGACACTGGCGGACGTGTCAGCCGCTTCAACAAGAAGTTCGGTTTACAGAACTAAACTTTAAAAAGCCCGTGCCGGTTCCGGCGCGGGCTTTTGTGTTTTTTTAGAAAGATTTGCATAAGATACTTAGAGTCAATGCTACGGATCAATCCTTTTATATTTAAAATTTGGAGGTTCTTATGTTTGAAATGAAAAGCCCGCTGGAATTAACCGATAATTTCTTTTCTTGTATCGGGAAAGACTGGATGCTCGTCACTGCGGGAGATAGGGAGCATTTGAATACCATGACTGCCGCATGGGGTGGAATTGGTGTCTTATGGAATAAAAACGTCGCGACGATTTTTGTGCGGCCACAACGCTACACATTTGAATTTTTAGAAAAATACCCCAAATTCACCTTGTCGTTCTTTGACGAAAAATATCGGAAACAACTCGCACTCTGTGGTGCAAAAAGTGGTCGTGATATTGACAAGGTAAAAGAATGTGGGTTTACTGCGGCAGATGAAACGGTACCTTATTTTAATGAGGCGCGTCTGGTTTTGGTCTGCCGCAAACTATATACACAGGATCTGAATCCGGAACACTTTCTTGATCCGGCTCTTTCTGAATTTTATGAGGCGAAAGACTATCATCGAATGTATATTGCGGAAATTGAAACAGCATTGGTGAAACAAAAAAATTCGTAAAGATTTTACGTTTCGATTTGTGACGTGGAGGGATTATTTATAGAAAAGCAAGATAATATAAACAGAGCGGTTTTGGTTGGACTCAATGCGCACAGCTTGGCGCGTGAGGACAATGCATGTGAGACAACGCTGTCCGAACTGGCTGCGCTTTTGGAAACGGCCGGTGGTACTTGTGTCGGTACCGTGTTGCAAAATAAAGACACACCGGAAGCTCGTACCTTTATCGGAGAGGGAAAAGTCGCGGAAGTGAAATCGCTGGTACAGGCGGAGGGCGCAGATCTTGTCATTTTTGACAATGAACTTTCGCCCTCCCAGCTCCGCGTTTTAACGGAAGAGATTGGTGTTCAGGTGATAGACCGTGCCGCACTGATTTTGGATATTTTTGCACAGCGTGCCAAAACAAAAGAGGGCAGGCTTCAGGTGGAGCTGGCGCAGTATCAATACCTTCTGCCGCGGCTGACCGGTATGTGGGGACACTTGGTGCGGCAAACGTCAACCGGTGCGCCCATCGGTACCAGAGGTCCCGGTGAAACACAGCTGGAATCCGACCGTCGTCATATCCGTCGAAAAATCACAAAATTGTCCGAAGATTTACAGGAGGTGCGCCGCATACGCGGTGTGCAACGTGCCAAGCGGATTAAAAACGAGATCCCGGTGGTAGCCATTGTCGGCTATACAAACTCGGGCAAGTCGACGCTGCTGAATACGTTGACGGAAGCCGGTATCCCTGCCAATAACCGATTGTTTGATACTCTGGATACCACAACGCGTACACTTGAAATTTCGGATACCTGTACCGTTTTGGTTTCTGATACGGTTGGGTTTATCCGAAAACTGCCGCATCATCTGGTGGACGCGTTCAAAGCGACACTGGAGGAACTGGCCTATGCCGACCTGCTTCTTCATGTGATTGATGCGTCAAACCCGGAATGGCACGATCAAAGCGAAGTGGTAGAGCAGCTGATCCGGGAGCTGTCTGCGGAGACAACGCCTCGTATTGATGTGTTTAATAAATGCGACCTTTTTGTAGGTGATATTTTCCCGCATGGTCAAGATATTGTATCCATTTCCGCGAAAACGGGGGAGGGTATCCCGGAACTGATTCAAATGATCGCGGCGCGTCTTGATTCCGGCCGTCATAAAGTGACGATTGCCTTGCCCTATGCGAACGCTTCTATTTTAGATATTCTGTATCGAGAAGCAAAAGTGGAGTCTGTGGAATATGGCGAGAAGATCGAAGTCACGGTAACCTGCACGCCCAAGATATTTGGACTGATTCAAGAATTTCAGCAGTAGGAGAAAACGCCATGATCGAGTATTACGTTCCCGCAATGGAAGGCGAAACGGAATTGACCGAAAAACGATCTCGTTTTATAGGCCACGCAAAACGCGTTGAAAACGAGGCCGATGCCCGCGCCTATATCGCGGCGATCAAAACAAAATACCACGATGCCCGACATCATTGCTGGTGTTATATTTTACGCGAGGGAACTATTTTGCGTTACTCCGACGACGGCGAACCGCAGGGGACTGCGGGACAGCCTATCCTTGAAGTGTTTCGTCGAGAGAAAATCGAAAATGTTTGTTGTGTCGTCACGCGCTATTTCGGCGGGATTTTATTGGGTGCCGGTGGGCTGGTCCGTGCCTACGCTGCGAGTGCAAAACAGACACTCGATGCCGCCGGCATTGCTGTGATGCGTCGAGAAATGGAAGTTTCCATTTCCTGCCCGTATCACTTATTCGATCGCATGAAGTTGGAACTTGCCTATGGGACGATCACGCGGATCGAATATACAAATATTGTGATTCTATATGCCCTCATCCCGGTGGATCGTCTCTCCGACTTATCTGCTTCTGTCACCGAATTGTCGGGTGGTACCGTCGTGGTAGAAGTGCTTGGGGAACAATTTTCAGCGCATCCGCTCAAATGACCGGATCGGACTGAAAAAAGAGTATCAAAAAGAAAAAATGTTTGCTTTTTTGCAGGGTTTTTTAAATTTCCGACGTATAAGTGTATATGGAACAAGGTGAGAGGAGGTTTCTCCCTTATGACGCTCCGCGAAAAAACGGAATATATGGAGACGCAAACGCTTTCCCCCTTTGCGTCATATGCAATCAATTCGCAAGGCAGACAACGTCCCATGGATCCCTGTCCGGTTCGCACTTGTTATCAGCGTGATATAGATAGGATCATTCATTCGAAATCGTTTCGTCGGCTCATGCACAAGACACAGGTGTTTCTGCAACCGGAGGGTGATCACTACCGCACTCGTATGACGCATACACTCGAAGTCTCGCGGATTGCGAGAACCATTGCAAGAGGACTTGGACTGAATGAAGATCTCACGGAAGCCGCCGCATTGGGTCATGATATTGGACACACACCCTTCGGTCACGCGGGCGAACGTGTTTTGAATCAATTACTCCCGGGTGGTTTTCGACACAATGAGCATTCTCTGCGTGTGGTCGACCATTTGGAACGCAATGGCGATGGGCTGAACCTCTCCTACGAAGTCAGACGCGGTATTCTTTGTCATACGGGATCCGAACCGGCAGAAACCTTAGAGGGGCAAATCATCCGATTCGCTGATAAAATCGCCTATATCAACCATGACATCGACGATGCCATGCGTGGCGGAATTATCTACCCGATTGATATTCCACTCAGTATCTCGGAAATCGTTGGATTCAATCATGGGGATCGTATTGATACGCTGACCTGTGATATCATTGATTCGAGTGCAGGAAAATCGAATATCAGCCAGTCTGACAAAGTTGCGGATGCTATGTACGAACTGCGTGAATTTATGTTTTCTGCCGTTTATTCAAACCCTGTTGCAAAAGGTGAGGAAGTCAAAGTGTACGATCTCCTCGCGCGTCTTTTTGAATTTTATCAAAAGGATCCCGATCAGCTTCCACCGGATTATCAGGTTGTCCGTATCAAAGAGGGGGTCGAACGCGCCGTCTGTGATTATATCGCAGGTATGACCGACAAATATGCTTTGGAGCAATATGCACGGGCGTTCATTCCCTCTGCATGGGCGGTGAAGTAAGAAACATATCTCAGATTTGAGAACAGTCTATAGGGGGTGAATATATGCCGATACCGGCTCATTTGATTGACGAATTGGTCGCACGAACCGACCTTGCCGCGCTTGTCTCCGATTATGTCAAGCTGACACCAAAGGGGGGAAGCCTGTGGGGACTTTGTCCGTTTCACAGTGAAAAATCACCCTCATTCCATGTCAGACAGGATAGACAAGTCTATCACTGCTTCGGCTGCGGGAAAGGCGGTGGCGCGGTCTCATTCGTCATGGAACTGGAACACCTGCCCTATGTGGAAGCACTCCACTTCTTGGCAAGGCGCATCGGCATGAGCTTGCCTGAATTCGCGGGTGACGATCAAAAAAAACGGGAACGTCTCTTTGCGCTGAATAAAGAAGCCGCTCGTTATTTTTATTCAAAACTTCAGGAACCGGACGGAAAAATCGGCCTGCAATATTTGAAAGCGCGTGACCTATCTCCGAATATCATGACGCGATTCGGGCTTGGCTACGCACCCGATGGCTGGAGTCATCTGATCGATGCCATGGCTCAGCTCGGTTATGAAAAACAGGAATTGCTGGATGCCGGTCTTGCCGTGACCGGAAAAACAGGTCGTATCTATGACCGTTTTCGGAATCGTGTTATGTTTCCGATTATGGATTTGCGAACGCACGTCATTGGATTTGGCGGACGCGTTTTGGACGATGGCGTACCCAAATATTTAAACTCTCCGGATACTGTTATTTTTAACAAGAGCAATCATCTTTTTGCACTCAACCTTGCGAAAAACACGAAACAGGGGAGACTCATTCTGACAGAAGGCTATATGGATACCATTGCACTCCATCAAGCGGGATTTGATTGTGCCGTTGCAAGCCTAGGCACCGCGCTGACAACAGAGCATGCAAAACTCATCTCTAGATATACGAAAGAGATTATCATTGCATACGACGCAGATGGTGCCGGTATCTCTGCCGCGCAACGTGCCATTCCGCTTCTCGAACGAACGGGACTGAGTGTGCGCGTACTTCAAATCAAAGATGCAAAAGATCCTGACGAATATATCCGAAAAAATGGACGAGAGCGTTTTGCGAAACAACTGGATCAATCGGAAAATTATATTGCCTACCGACTGGAACAAATCAAGCAGAACTATACATTGGAAGAGGATGCTCAAAAAATTGAGTTCGCCCATGAAGCGGCTGAGATGATCGCAGACTTGCCCGGGCCTGCTGAACGGGAAGTCTATGCCGGGAAAGCGGCGCGTCTCATCGGCATTTCATCAGATGCCATGATGCGAGAAATCAAGAGAGTGTCTGACCGCAAACAAAGGCAGGCACAAAAAAAACAGGAACGCCGCGATTTGTTACCAACCGTGCGTGTACAGCCGAAGTCGCGAGAGATGCGATATGAGAATGTGCGTTCTGCACGCGCAGAAGAGGGGATTCTTCGTCTTATCATGATGGATGATACCCTGTTTCGCAGTGTGGAGGATTTATCTGAAGCGGATTTTTCGTCTGCTTATTTAGGAAAGATCTTTATGATTTTAAAAAACAGATGGAAAGAGGGCAGATCGCTGGAACCGCGTATGCTCTCTGATGCCCTTACGAATGAGGAAGTCGAACTTTTAATTGAAATCATGGAACGACCCAGTACACTCGAAACTGCAAAAGAGGAACTGGCCGATTATAGAACCACGCTTGAGAAAGAGCAGGCTGTCAAAGCCGGCAGGGAGGACGAACTGTCTCTGCTTGCGCTTCAGAAAAAATATCTAAAAAAGAAAGGCATGGGGATGTAAGCCATGGCTGAAAAAAAATTGCTCGAAGAACACAAAGGGAGACCCCAACGTAACTCGGAAGAGAAAATGCAAGCCGGAAAAATTGAAATTTTAAAGGTTGTTGCAGGTGTACAAGGTGCGGAAAAGCTGGGTGATCTCATCGAACGCGGGAAGAAAAAAGGGAATTTATCCGCAGCGGAACTCATGGATGTTTTAGAAGAAATGGATCTTGAAACCGAACAAATGGACAAGATTTATGATACATTGGAAAATCTGGGGATCGACACGGTAGGGGAGGATTATCTTCCCGATCTGCCTGACGATGTGATTCCTCCCTTGGAAGAGCTGGAAGAGATTCCGGAGGAGGAAATTGTAGATCCCAATACACTGGTGGACTCATTTGGGATTGATGATCCGGTTCGAATGTACCTGAAAGAAATCGGAAAAGTCAATTTGCTGACCTCCGATGAAGAGATCGAATTGGCACAGGCGATGGTCTTGGGCGGTGAGTCGAAGTTACAGCTCGATGAGTTGACCGAAAACGACAGTGATCCTTTGCCGGATGAGGACATGGCGCAACTGAAAAAGCTCGTCAAAAAGGGCAATTTCGCCAAACAGCGTCTGGCAGAAGCGAATCTACGTCTTGTTGTCTCCATTGCCAAACGCTATGTCGGGCGCGGTATGCTGTTTTTGGATTTGATTCAGGAGGGCAATCTCGGCTTAATTAAGGCGGTTGAGAAGTTCGATTATACAAAGGGTTACAAATTCTCTACTTATGCGACATGGTGGATACGTCAAGCAATCACCCGTGCCATCGCTGATCAGGCGCGTACCATACGGATTCCGGTACACATGGTTGAAACCATCAATAAAGTCATTCGTGTATCAAGACAGCTCTTGCAAGAACTGGGACATGATCCTTCTCCGGAAGAGATTTCCGAGGAAATGAATATGCCGGTTGATAAAGTGCGTGAAATTTTAAAAATTGCACAGGAACCGGTGAGCCTAGAGACACCGATCGGCGAGGAAGAGGATTCCCATTTGGGCGATTTCATCCCTGACGAAGATGCATCCGAACCATCGGAAGCAGCGTCGTTCACGCTTTTGAAAGAACAACTGGTGGATGTACTGAGTACTTTGACCCCGCGGGAAGAAAAAGTATTAAAACTACGCTTTGGTATTGAGGACGGCAGAACGCGTACTTTGGAAGAAGTAGGGAAAGAATTCAATGTGACAAGAGAGCGCATCCGTCAAATCGAAGCAAAAGCATTGCGGAAATTGCGCCATCCCAGCCGTTCTAAAAAACTGAAAGATTTCCTGAACTGACTAATGTTTCGAATCGAGGGTTTTGTGAAATGCAGTCAACTGACTTACAAACACTAAAAAAGAAGTTTGAAAATGACCTGTTCGTCACCGAAGGTATCGGTGCAGTGATCGAAGATGCGTCCTATGGTTTTGCAAAGTGTCGCATGAAGATCGAACCGCGGCACTGCAATGCACTGGGCATTCCAATGGGCGGTGCGATCTTCACCTTGGCAGATTTTGCATTTGCTGTCGCGGCAAATCAAAATGGGCGCGACGTGGTTTCGCAGACATCGCAGATCTCCTTTTTGAATCCGTCGCGCGGAACAATGCTCGTGGCAGAGGCGAAGCTCATTCGCGATGGGAAGCATACTTGTTTTTATCGCATTGAAATCACAGATGATTTAGAGAAGTCTGTGGCGTTTATCACCATCAACGGCTATGTAGTGAACAGTTGAGGGTCATGATCAATGGTGCAAACCGAGTGCCTGCATCTCGTGCCAGAGCAACAGTCGATTGTCGGTACTCATTTCGCATAAGGGCAATCTAAAGTGTCCGCTATCCAGACCGATTGCCTGTAGTGCTGTCTTAATCGGAATGGGATTGACTTCGATAAAAAGTGCGTGAATGAGAGCCGCATATCGTTTTTGTAGGGTGGCAGACTCTTCTATTTTGCCGTTCAAAAACAGGTGTGTCATACGGATCATGGGTTCCGGGATTAAATTTGCGGCCACGGAAATGACACCGCAGGCACCCAGTGACATCATTGCAATCACATGATCATCGTTGCCCGACCAGAGATTCAAATCATCCCCACAACGTGCCACGGTATCCAAAATCAGCGAAAAATTTCCGGAGGCCTCTTTGGTACCGTTGATGCGCGGGTGTTTACTGAGCGTTTCATAGGTCGCGGCAGTCAAGGAAATACCGGTACGAGAGGGGACATTATAGAGTAGAATCGGGAGTTCTGTATGTTCCGCAATATATTCGTAATGTCGAATCAAACCGGTCTGTGTGGTTTTATTGTAGTATGGCGTAACCAAAAGCAGGGCATCTGCACCGGAATCTTGGGCGTGTTGTGATAGATAGAGCGCGGCTTGCGTATCGTTACTGCCGGAACCCGCGATCACTTTACAGCGTCCGGCAACCTGTCGGATGCAGTGTTCCACCACACTGATATGCTCGCGTACACATAGCGTTGCACTTTCTCCGGTGGTACCACAGACGCAAAGTGCATCAATGCCCGACTCAATTTGCCGTTCAATGAGCCTTGAAAAAAGGTCATAGTCTACGGCACCGGTGCTTGAAAATGGGGTTGTAATCGCGGTGCAAGTTCCTTTGAAAATTGGATCTTTCATAAAAATCACCTTTCTTTACGATTGAAAAAAACCTCCCCACTACAAAAGAGCAAACAGATTCGTTTGCGCATTTCTTTTGTAAGGGGAGGTAAGCGTTTTGATCACTTGCAGTGAGATTTTTATATTGTTAGACGCGTGGCGTAATATATTTTTCCGCACACAGCAATTCGGCAAGAAGGACAGCACCACCGGCTGCACCGCGGAGTGTATTGTGGGCAAGGCCGACGAATTTATAGTCATACTGTGTATCCGAGCGGAGCCGACCCAGTGAAATTGCCATACCACCTTCAAGGTCACGATCCAAACGTGCCTGCGGACGATCGGGTTCTTCCATATAGTGGAGGAATTGCTTGGGTGCGCTGGGTAAATTCAATTCTTGTGCGCGACCTTTAAAGTTTGCCCAAATGGATTTGATCTCTTCGATGCTCGGCTTGTTTCGAAATGAAACAAAGGTTGCTGCTGTATGACCGTTACTCACGGGGACACGTAAGCACTGTGCAGTAATGAGGGGAGCGCTTGCTGTGACGATTGCGCCGTCTTTGATGGTACCCCATACTTTTAACGGTTCTTTTTCCGATTTTTCCTCTTCGCCGCCGATATAGGGAATCACGTTATCTAACATCTCTGGCCAAGTTTGAAAGGTTTTGCCTGCACCGGAAATCGCCTGATAGGTACAGACGAGTATTTTTTCAATTCCAAATTTGAGAAGCGGGTGCAGCGCAGGGGCGTAGCTCTGAATGGAACAGTTTGATTTCACCGCAATAAAGCCACGCTTGGTACCGAGACGCTTTTTCTGAGATTCGATGATAGCCAAATGTTCTGCATTCAGCTCAGGTACTACCATTGGCACATCGGGTGTCCAGCGATTTGCGCTGTTATTGGAGACAACCGGACATTCAAGTTTTGCATAAGCCTCTTCCAAAGCTTGGATCTCCTCTTTTTTCATGTCAACTGCACAAAAAACGAAATCGACCTGTGCGGCAAGTTTTTCTTTGTCCGCCGTTGCATCTAAAATGACCATTTTTTTTGCAGATTCGGGCATTGGGATGTCGAGTGCCCAGCGTGCGCCAATCGCCTCCTCATAGGTCTTTCCAGCAGAACGGGCGCTGGCTGCAATCGCTGTTAATTGAAACCAGGGATGATTTTCAAGTAAGGTTACAAACCGCTGACCAACCATGCCGGTTCCGCCAACCACACCAACAGAGTATTTTTTCATTTAGATTCTCCACCTTTTTTAAAATCTCTTCTTTTTTAAAAGAATAGTTGAAAAGAGTAGGTATCTTGTACTATAATACAAAGGATACACATACAAGCCCTTTCGGGTTTCGCACACTATCATAACACGCTGATTTCGGCGTGTCAATCAATTGGAGGATCTCATGAAACGCTTTTTGATACATATCACGGTACTCATGTCACTGATTACCATTCTCTTGATCGGTTCGGCACAGGCTGCAGATACGGATATGATTCGTGTTGGACTGTTTTACGGAGATGCGGCACTTTCCTCGGCGCATCTGGAAAATGCAGAGGGGAGTGGCTATCGTTTTGGCTATTCCAACGCAAAGGGTTCGTTCACAGAACTTGGAAATACGAGTGAAACACAAATTGCAATGCTAAAAACACAGAATCAATATCTCTCCAAAGATCTCTATACAATAGATGCGGGCAGTGGCGGTGTTGTCATCGGTTGCTATCATATTCAACTCTCTGAGAAATATGCCACATTCCAAGAAGCAAAATCTGCTGCGGATCAGATCACAAATGCCTTTCCTGCTTGGATTTCGGGTATGTATTGTGTCAGAATTGGTGCCTATGCCACAAGTGATCTGGCCACGGCGGCACTGAGTGAGTTCCCCTCCGGCTCCGTGGTTGGAACGTCCGGCAATGGTATTTCCGTCGTAAAAACAAAAACCACACGGATTTTATTCCAGTTTGATGGTACGAGCGACCAGATTTTCACAGTGAAGCCGGTGGGAAACAATCCAAAAACGTGGTTCAAAGGTTATCGCTATTATGGTGATTTTATGTATAAGCGTATGGATGGTGGAAATTTAACAGTCATCAACTACGTTTCACTTGAGAATTATGTAAAAGGCGTTTTACCTTACGAAATGAGTGCATCTTGGCCAGTGGAAGCACTGAAAGCACAGGCTGTTTGTGCGCGAAATTACGCAAGACTCGTTGGGACAAAACACGCGAAAGATGGATTTGACGTTTGTAATACCATTGATTGCCAGGTCTATTGTGGATTGAACAAGGCGAGTGATAACTCCGACCGCGCCGTGA
>JAVVSI010000024.1:0-10671 GCA_036654315.1 Evtepia sp.
CTTGGCCTGCGCCAGCTCCTGTCGTAGGCGATCCAGTTCTCCGGTCTGTTCGACCAGCAGTTCCAGCAATGCTACGCGCTTCAATTTTTTTAATTCTTTTTCAGTCATAGCAATATTCCCCTTTTGACGCGACGTAGGGATATACTCCTTTTTCTTTTTTCTCTTGAAAACCTTAGGTAAATTCTTGTATGTATCTTGGAATAATGCTATTCTAACAGACTACGGTTACATTTCGGTCACATTTACGGAATTTTTGGTTTTTTTTGCTTTTACGGAGAAATTTTTTTCACACCTGTATTTTCAAGGCATTTCATTGACAAGATAAACGATCAATAGTATACTGGAGTATTCATGTCAAACATAACAGAAAGCCAAACTCGAAAAATAGGAGTATGAAGGAGATTCTTTATGAAATTAACAGGTTTATCTTTTCAGGAAGTCGAGGAGAGTCGCAGAAAGCATGGTTCCAATACGCTGACACAAATACCATCCGATCCGTTATGGAAGAAAATTTTGCAAGGATTTAAGGATCCTATGATCTTGATTCTTTTGGTTGCATTTGCGGTTCAGGTGCTTCTTCTTTTCCTAGGACAGGCCGAATGGTTTGAGCCTGTGGCGATTCTCATTGCAATTATCATTGCAAATGGTGTCTCCTCTGTCAGTGAAAATAGGCAGGAAAGCAAAGCCTCTGCACTCAGAACCGAAGAACAATCAAAAGAAATGGCAAAAATAGTGCGCAATCAAAAACTGATGGAACTCCATGTCAGCGAAGTGGTGGTGGGAGATCTTGTCTATCTGCAAGCCGGTGATAAAATTCCGGCCGATGGTGTCATTGTGGATGGTGCGCTGAAAGTGGATCAAGCGACCCTCAATGGCGAAACAGAGGAGGCCGATAAAGTCCCCCTCCCCGACGGCGTCACTTATGACATCAAAAATTTACTCAATGAATATTACGCCTATCGCGGTACCGTCGTATGCGGTGGCGAGGGATACATGGAAATTAAAGTGGTAGGGGATCAAACGCTGTTCGGCGAACTTGCACTCGAAGTGCAGGAAGATACGCGAAAGACACCCCTACAAGTGAAACTCGGAATCTTGGCCAAACAGATTTCTACCTTTGGTTACATCGGTGCAATTGCAATCGTGCTGGGCATTTTGGCAAAGACACTGCTCACGGGTAGCATTCCCACTGACATCTACCAATGGATTCGCCTGATTATGGATGCCATTACCGTCGCAGTTACAATTATAGTATGCGCAGTACCGGAAGGCCTACCGATGCTGACTTCTATTTTACTCTCCTTCCAGAGTCTAAGAATGGCGAAAGATAACGTCTTGGTACGTAAAATCAATGGACTGGAAACTGCCGGTAGTTTGAGCATCCTCTTTAGCGACAAAACAGGCACGATCACAGAGGGAAAACTATCGGTCGCTGAAATGGCTACCGGAAATGTCAAAGTATATGAGACACTGGATGCCATGCCAACCAACCTTGCCGTGGACGTGATTACCGGAATCGGCATCAACAACAGTGCAGTAGCAAGTGAAAACGCAATCATTGGCGGGAACAGTACCGACCGTGCGTTGATGTCTTTCTTGGTTCACTCGGATGCCGTGACCTCTATGACAAAGGAAGATGTTCGTAGTTTTGACGCCTTTGACTCGACGAAAAAAACGTCCAGTGTGACACTGACCCGCGAGGGAAAACGCGTGCGATTCATCAAGGGAGCCCCCGAAAAAATAATCGAATCTTGCAGTCAATACATCGATGAAAACGGAGACGAGAAAGCTTTGGTGGAAAAAAGCTATCTTTCCACTTATATCAATGCCCAAGCCGGTCGATCCATGCGTCTCCTCGCCGTTGCGAAATCAGAAGGCGAAGAAGACGAAAATCTGACATTGATTTGCGTGATCAGTATTCGCGATAATGTACGCAAAGAGGCCGTCGATGCCATGCGGGAAGTGCAAAATGCAGGCATTCAGGTCGTTATGGTGACCGGAGATCGAAAAGAAACCGCTGCTGCCATTGCCAAGGAAGCCGGCCTTTTAGTCAGCCGTGATGACGTTGCACTGACCTCTGCCGAAATGGCAGAAAAAAGCGATGAACAACTCAAAGCTATTTTACCGCATTTGAGAGTAGTATCCCGTGCCTTGCCTACCGATAAAAGCCGTCTGGTTCGCATTGCCCAAGAACTCAATCTCGTGGTCGGTATGACGGGGGATGGTGTGAATGATTCTCCCGCACTGAAAAAAGCAGATGTCGGATTTGCAATGGGCAGTGGGACAGAAGTGGCAAAAGAAGCCGGTGATATTACGATTTTGGATGATAACTTCTCCTCCATTGAGAAAGCAATTCTCTATGGCAGAACCATGTTCAAAAGTATTCGTAAATTTTTGATCTTCCAACTGACCGTCAATGTCGCAGCAGTTCTCACTTGTTTCATAGGACCACTCATGGGCGAGAATGTTGTGATGACAGTCATCCAGCTCCTCTTTGTCAATCTCGCAATGGATACCCTAGCGGCCATCGCCTTCGGTAGCGAACCCGCCTTGAAAGAATATATGAAAGAGAAACCGATTGTGCGTGATGCCGGTATCGTGAACAGAGAGATGATGATACAAATTATGATCGGCGCACTCTATATCACCTTTATCTGTCTTTCAATTTTGTTTCTTCCCGCCATTCGCAATTTATTCGGCGCAGTTGATATCACTTATCTCAAATCTGCCGTCTTTGCGACTTTCATGATCGCCATTACATTCAACGGATTCAATGCACGTACAAGCCATGGCAATCCCTTTGGAGGACTGCGTAGAAACAAAAATTTTATCTTCGTGATTCTATCCATTTTTGCGTTGCAATTCGTATTTGTTACCTTTGGGGGAGCCGCACTCAGCGTCGAGAGCCTAAGCCTTCAGTCTTGGCTGATCTGCATCGTGCTTGGCTTCCTGATTATCCCCATTGACATGATACGCAAAGCCATCATGCATCGTGATCCTTTGACAAAAAAACGCTAAGATTATTTTCGCGCTTACCCGCATATGATGTTATATCACAGAGGGGGGTAAGCTACCATGTTGTTTTGTTTGAAATTCGCCATTTTTTCGGCCATCCTATGCGCCACCGTATGCAAGGCGCCGGATCATTGGGCCACACATCTCAAAGCTTGGATCACGCTGCTCTTTGTCTGTGGCGCGCTGGTGTTTCTGTTTGGCTAATGCCAAAATATACAGAGCCAAATGCAGGGCGGTTGTGTGCCGGTAAAAGCCACTCTGTGTCGTTGATGCGCCGCAATCATGAGGGTATCACCGGCAGTCAGCCTGACCATCTCGCCGCCATCATATTCCAGCACAGCCGTACCCTGTACCAGTACAACATATTCGCTCTCTTCTTGATCATACCAGTGTGTCGTTTGTCCGGTACTGACAATGCGCTCAATGCGTAGTGTTTCATTTTCACTGAGAATGGTAGTGAGTTCCTCCGATAAGGGAAGAGAGGGTAAATCGAAAATATTCATTGCAATGCTTCCTTTCACAACTGTTCAAAAACAGCCGCCACACGAACCGTAATAGGTCAGTGTGGCGGCATTGATTCACGCCTTGATTTGGATACAAAAAATCCCACCGAACTGTTACAATCGGTGGGATTTTTTGTAATTTGTTGGCGGAGAGAGAGGGATTCGAACCCTCGAGACCTTTAAGGGGCCTACACGATTTCCAATCGTGCGCCTTCGACCAGCTCAGCCATCTCTCCGTATTTGTAAGCTGCGTTTCGTAGCTCAACAGCAACATTTATATTCTAACACTTTTTCGAGAAATGTCAAGACTTAAATTCATATTTTTTCAGTTTTTTTGGGGTATACCCGATTATGACAGTTCGGTTGCGGGATCTATTTGGGAAATACGTCGAATTTCCCCCTGTTCCAAATAGACGACACGATCAGAATGCAAGATAGAAGTCAGACGGTGGGAGACAGAGAGAATCGTTCTGCCATTGCCTGCCTTCATTAGAATACGAAGCAGATGTTCTTCCGTTGTACTGTCGAGATGTGCGGTGATCTCGTCCAGAAGGAGTATGGGGGGATTTGTGACAATGGCACGCGCTATGGAGAGGAGTTGTTTTTGTCCTTCTGAAAACAGATTGTCGGAATTGATCGGCGTATCGACACCTGCGTCCAGTCCCCGGACATGATCCCCGAGTCCAACAAATACCAAAGTATTCTCAATCTGATCTGCCGTGATTGTTTCATCGCCCAGACTGATTTGTTCCCCAACCGTTCCCTCGACAAAGGTAAAACTCTGTTCTACATAGCCAAAAAGCTGACGCTTTAACTTGTTTGGAATGCGGGCAACAGGGATTCCATTTAAGGTAATCGTTCCTTCTGTCGGTGTTTCCAGTCCCATCAGCAACTTGAAGAGCGTGGTCTTTCCAACGCCGGTTCGTCCCGCAAAGGTCAAAGTGCTTCCGACCGGAATGGATAGATTGATATCATGCAACACCGGATTTTTTGAATCAGGATAGGAAAAAGACATATGTTGAAATACAAATCCCGTGCCGATCAGTGCATCCAAGGTGAGTGATTCATCTTTTGCGGCGGCTTCCTCGCAAGCCAAAAAATCGTCGATTCGTTTGATCCCGGAGAACCCCTTTTGTATACTTTGCAATTCCATGCCCAGTGCTTCAATGGGCAGGAACAAGTTCGCGATTAAGTCAATGGATGCAGCGACCATACCAAGTGAGATCCCGAGCAAATTGATTTGCGTCGATGACAGAAAAATCACCACGCAAATAATCACAGCACGGATCACCTGAATGATAGGGGCATAGCAGGAATCATAGAAATTGACTTTTTCTATTGTTTTGTAGTTGTTTTCTAATTTTTTCCGATACGCACTTTCCATGAAAGATTCTTTTCCGTAGATTTTAATCATGCTGATGTTGTGCAGTGTTTCAGAAATATGCTGATTCACGAGACTGAGTTGTGTGAGATTGGCCGACTGCGCCACCAGCATTCTTTTCTGAAATGCGCGCGTTATACAAAAAATAAGGGGGATAACAGCGGCAACCACGAGCGCAAGTTTCCAACTGAATAGGGCAACGGAGATGATAATCCCGATGATTTTCAGAGAATCAATCAACATACTGATGATTCCGTCGGAAAAGAGCGAATTTACGGAATCTACGTCATTGGTAAAGCGAGATGTCACTTCTGCCGCACTGTTTTTTGTGAAAAAGTGCATATCCAAGCGTTGCAATTTGAGGTTTAGTTCGAGACGGATTCGTTTCATGAGTTTCTGCCCAAAAAGTACCAGAATACAGCCCTTTAAAAAATCGAAAATGCCGGCCAGAATTACGATGGTCAGATAAATCCCAACAAGAAGAGCTAAGCCATGCATAGTACCGGGTAATAAATTGCGGTCAATGATCAGGCGTAGGATTTGCGGCGGGATCAGGCTGAGCAGCACAACTGCGGCAGTAATGACTGCTAAGGCGAAAGAGATGTTTAAATTATGCTTGAAAGTATCTTTGGCAAGGAATATCGTATTATTTTGCTTCATTTTCGTCACCGCTTTGTTGTAAGGCATACAGGTTTTGATAGAGTTCAGACTCTTCCAAAAGTTCCCTGTGCGTACCGGAAGTGTGCGCCTCATCCATCAAGAGAATGCGATCTACGATTGGGAAAATGGCGAGGCGGTGTGAAATGAGAATGATGATAGAATCTCGATAGTGTTCACGCAGATTTTGGATGATCTTCTGTTCGGTCTTGAGATCGACGGCAGAAAAAGGATCGTCCAAAAGAATCAGTTTGCATTTGTGATACAAGGCTCTTGCCAAGGCAATCCGTGCCTGTTGTCCACCGGAAAGACGGACACCACCGCTGCCAACAAGCGTTTCGATCCCCTGCGGCATAGACTTTAAATCTTCTTCAAAACAAACGTGTTGTAGCACCGTCGTGATATCGCCCGCTTCACCGAGTGTGATATTATGATAGATACTGTCGGACAGAAGCTGGGGATCATGAAATTGCATTGCAATGCGTTGGCTGCGTTGATACGCTGTGAGTGTGCGCAGTTCCATACCGCATAGTTGAATACTGCCACTGTAAGGGTAAAGACCGGACAGTGCCACACCCAAGGTCGACTTTCCACAGGCAACCGGTCCGGTTACGCCGATGATTTGACCGACCTCTGCCGTAAAAGAAAGATTGCTTACGATCTCATGCTGCGTTCCCGGGTAGGAAAACGCCAAATCAGAAACACATAAATCAAAACCGCTCTCCACACATACATCGCGATCATCCGCCTGATGGTAGGTGGATAGATAGGGACGAATGCGTTGCCAAGAGACTTTTGCCTTTTGATAGGCATTAAACAGCTTTGCGGCCTTGCTTGCCTTGATTGAGAGCGCGATGAAAATAGAGATACAAGCGGAAAACGTACCGACTGTCCAGATACCGGCAATCACATTTTTGCCGCCCAGATAAAGCACAAAAACAATACCAAGCATAGCGATCACATTGTATATTGGCTGCATGGAGCTTTCCAAAATACTTGCTTTCACAGCGCGTTTTTCCAATTCATCCAATTCTTTCGCATAAAAACGATGTCTGCTTTCTTCTAAGCCGTTCATGCGCTGGATTTGAATCTGTTCTATATTGGAATAGGTCAAGTCAGCGACGCGGCTGGTTTGGATGCGTGAAGCCTTGGCATACTTTACAATGACGGTCTTTAAATATTCTGCCAAATACATAGCGAGCGGCAGAAAGATACAGGCGAGCGCAGCAATCCCCCAATCATACCAAAACATCGTAATCAAGTAAGAGACCATGAGAACGCCGGTATCAAAAAATTCTGTCGTTACTTTCCGCATTCCTTCCACGCAAATATCCACATCAGAAACCGCTTTCACCATGAGATCGCCGGAACGCTCCCATTGCAGTTCACTCAGATCCTTGTGCATAATATGATTGAAGAGCATGAGACGCATATCCATAGTAGTACGATTTGCAAAGAGCCGTACAAAATATCGTTTGCAGTATCGCATCAACTGAATGACAGCAACGGCAGCGAGGAAAAAGAGAATTGCTTCGATGACATAGCGAAGCGACTGTTTTAGTGCAATGGCATCAATTAAGTGACCTTGCAGGATCGCGGCGTAGGGCATCGCCCCATCAAAACAAAGCCCGCCAATTGTAACACACAAAAGCACGGGCCATTGACGTTTCCAATAACTCGACATATGATCCGGATGTTCAACCGGTTTGAACTCTGATCTGTTCAAAAAAAGCACCTTCTTTGTCGATACAAGAAATCGTTCTTTTGAAAGAGCGATGACATAATAATGAAGCATAGTACCATAGATTGACCGCTTGGTCAATACGGTCACAAGGAAGCGGCTTGTCCCACTGTCATTTTGTGATTTACACGAGGACAATTGCGTGTTATAATCACAACATAAGTGATTTGGGAAAGCGAGTTGTAAAGCGGCGCAATCCGGAGTCGTAGATATAAGGAGGGGTGGCAATTGAAAGATGTCTGTCCGGATCAATTGGAGCAACTTCACGTTGCAGAGGGAAACGCAGCGGACTTGCCCAATATCCCAAGTATGGAGTTCGAACGTCATTTTCGCTCACTCAAAAAAGTCGCGATGTATAGCCTCGTTCAAAAAAGTCGTGGCGCAACGCTACAAAAAATTGCGGAGGACTGCAAGATTACACGGGAGCGTGTACGACAAATTATTGAAAAATCATCCCATAGTTTAATGGCATACGCAGAATTGATTGCACAGGTCATAGGGCAAGATACCTTCTCTTCGTCGGATATCCTCGCCGTTTTTGATCAGGAGGACGTGGCGCAATCCTGTCTGTTTGTGCTAAAAGAATCACAGTACTATTCCTACTGTAAGTTATTCGATAAATTTGTGGGTGTGAACTGTTGCCCTGAATATATGGATCGGCAACTGGGACTGTTTACGGAGGAGATCATTGGCAGTGGTCTGAATTTTCAGGATCATATTGAGCAGATTGAAGCCTCACTCCCAAATTATCAGCTTGGTTTTCTCGACTGTGAAGATATCATGACTTATTTGGTGCAGAGTGGATACCATTTTTATGGCGATTACGTCGTGAAAGGCAAAGCACCCTATGCCATTGTCTGCCATGACGCCATTTCTAAGTATTTTATGTTTGATATCAAGCTGGATGCGGATGAAGCCAATGAGGATATCAAAAAATTACGGCGTATCATTCAAAAACAGTACCATGGCTTGACGCTTCCAACAAATAACCGCGCATTGACTGCTGCACTTGCCCGACATAAGGATATCATGATTTTATCCGGTCGCGGTCGGTATTGCCCCATCGAAAAAGTGATCTATACGCCGACACTATTAGAGGAAATCCGAAATGATATGCTGGAAAGTACACAAACGTCCTTTTATTATAATGAGATTTTTGCCAAATATAAAGCTCGTTTACTTCCGGAAACCAATATAAGCAACAGTAATTTCTTACATGGGATGCTGGTGTATTTGTACCCCGATGAATTTTCCTATGAACGAGATTTACTCGTAAAAACCGGTGAGATTCGTTTGGATATTAACGAACGCCTGTGCGCGTTGATGCGGGAAAAGGGAAGCCCAATGACGAAGGCAGAGCTGACAAAAGCAATCCCCGGATTGAATCATTTTGTCATTGCAATGAGCGTTGCCAGAGTACCACAGCTGATCCAGTGGGAATATAATTCATTCAATCATGTGAATAATCTCTCTTATACGGATGAGGATATCAAATGTTTTCAAATGTTAGTGGAAGGTGAAATCCATACGCATCATGGTTATATGAGTGAGGCGATGCTCTACGATGCGGCAAAAAAAACCTGTATTCCATTTATGGAAAAGAATCATATCAAAAATGCGCTGAATCTGTATTTTGTGGTCGCCTACCTGTTGCAGGATGATTACCGTTTTCGTAGGCCACATATTCTGTCAAAAGATTTTCCTGTCGAAGATTTGTCTGTGGTTCGCATTGCCAAGGAGCTGCTCCATTGTGAGGAAACACTGAATTATAGTGCATATACGGATCTCGCGCTCCGCGTAGGCTGGGCACCGGGGACGCAGTATGCCGTTTTTACTGAAATGGAGCGGGATTTCGTCAGGATAGATGAAAATAACTATGTGAGAAGAGATCTCTTTCATATGGATGAATATACATTGCAGAGTATCAGTACAAAAATTTGCAGCTTAGTGGAACATTCCGGATATTATGCACTCAATGAAATTGCGTCCTATGCAGATTTTCCACGCTGCACTTATGAATGGAACATTTTCTTACTGGTTTCCGTCATAGAAGAGTATCAGATGGGATTCAAAATCATTTCGCCCCAGGTGCGAAGTCGGCGGTATTTACGTGGAATCATAGTACCGGAAAGCAGTCCGATTGATTCCTTTGAAATGCTCGTTCTTGACTGTCTGAAACGAGAGGGCATTCAATCCCTATCGGAGGAGGAACTGCTGTATGAACTGCAAACGCGTGGACTTGTTGGTCATATTATGCCGCGTGAGTTGTACCAGTGCGAACGTATGCCATATGTAAAAGGAATGTTCTGTATTGCCTAAATATTGGACTTGCGAGGAGAATATACTATGAGTCTATTTTGTTGTCCTATCTGTGCTGCGCAATTAACGCAAGGTGAAAAAATCTATGCTTGCCCCAATGGTCACAGCTATGATAGAGCAAAAGAAGGTTATATTCACCTCTTGCCCGCAAATCGGATGCACTCAAAAACACCGGGAGATGATAAAGAAATGGCGATGGCGCGCAATCGTTTTCTATCCGGTGATCACTATTCAGTGTTGCGCGATGCCCTCTGTACACTTGCAATCGGGTATGCAGAACAGAAAACTACGCTACTGGATTCCGGATGTGGGGAGGGATATTATACCGATGGTTTGTTTCATAGCCTCACTGGAGCGGGGAAAAAACCAAGTGTGGCAGGTGTAGATCTGTCAAAACCCTCCTTGAAGTATGCGGCGAGACGTGCGAATGGGGTGGAGTTCGCTGTCGCGTCGGTTTATCATCTGCCGGTAGCGGATCAGTCTGTCGATTTGTTGGTGAATTGCTTCTCGCCCTTGGCACTGGATGAATTCCGGCGTGTTTTGAAAGGAAATGGGATTTTCTTATATGTTGTCCCCGCAGCCGATCATCTTTGGGAGCTGAAACAGGTCCTCTACGATAAACCATATCGTAATCATGAAGAGGATACACCGTATGATGGCTTTTCTTATGAAAGCGTTTCGGAGATAAAGACAACATTGCATTTGGAAAATCGTGAAGTTGTGCAGGATTTGTTTCGTATGACACCCTATTATTGGAAAACGCCGAAGGAGGGTGCCTTGCGTCTTTCGGAATTGAAGGAATTGGACGTAACGGCGTCGTTTCGCATTCATGTATTCCGCCGAGATCGTAGAGCGTAACAAGTTCAACAATGAAAGTCTTTACTAAATTTTTCTTCAGAAAAATTTCAGGATCCAAGGGCGGCGCCCTTGGTCGCTCGTCGCAACGAGCGAAATCTCATTGCTTGACGCGTTTTTTCTTTGGTTCTTTCCCCCAGCGTCACAAGTCTGACAATTAAAGTCTTTACTAAATTTTTCTTCAGAAAAATTTCAGGATC
>JAVVSI010000025.1:0-10219 GCA_036654315.1 Evtepia sp.
TATTGGAACCGTGGTGTAAAAATTCTCAACGCCTATGGCATGACCGAAATAGGCATGTCGGCATATCTTTTGCCGCGACTGCACGCGCAGCCGTCTCTTTTACGCCGTTCTCTTTCAGCGCGGACAGCTCAACCACTTCACAGTGTAAACGCTTTGCAAGCTCTGCACTGTTCAGAATATCCCCTCGCTTTTTCACAACATCCATCATGTTGATTGCGACTACGACCGGTATTCCCAACTCCATCAGCTGCGTGGTTAGATATAAGTTCCGTTCTAAATTGGAACCGTCCACGATATTCAAAATAACATCCGGGCGTTCGTCCGCAAGATATTTACGTGAAACCAGTTCTTCCGGTGTATATGGCGACAGAGAGTAGACGCCCGGTAAATCAACAACAATGACGTCATCGTAACCCAATAAAATACCCTCTTTTTTTTCCACAGTCACCCCCGGCCAGTTCCCCACAAACTGTCGGCTTCCGGTTAGCGCATTAAATAAAGTCGTTTTCCCTGCGTTTGGATTCCCAGCTAAAGCAATTTGCATTGACAACTTTCCTCCCTCTCTTATGCTAGTTCGATTTCAATTAGTTCGGCATCACTTTTACGCAAGGTGAGCGTATATCCCCTGACCGCTATTTCCATTGGATCGCCAAGCGGAGCAACTTTTGTCAATTGCAAGGTGGTGCCACGCGTGACACCCATATCCATGATCCGCCGCCGCAGTGCGCCTTCCCCGTGTACCCGCACGACAACGACCGTTTGTCCAACTCCGGCATCTCGTAATGTTCGCATTGATTTGACCCCTTTTCTGCCTAGTTAGGCACGCCTAATTGCTTTTAGCATACCACCCACTTTCTCTCCTGTCAAGTAGGAAAATAATTTTTTATTGCCCACTGCATTCCGTCGCCCGAAATCCATAAGTTGCACTTTGTTCGTTATCTTTTTTTGCATCCTGCTTCGTTTTTTCTTGCATTTTATCTGAATTTGTGTTATACTCCGATACGAGAGATTCCCGGTTTTGATGCGGCGTCAGGAGGGTTGCTTGTGAAAATACACGAAGCGGCGGAGAACTATTTGGAGACAATTCTGATGTTGCAAAGACGAAACGGCACCGTTCGTAGCAGCGACATTGCGCGTGAACTCGGCTTTTCAAAGCCAACAGTCAGCGAGTATATGAAGGGCTTTCGTATGGACGGTTATGTAACAGTGGATGTGGATGGGCATATTTCCCTCTCGCCATCAGGCTTGGAAATTGCGGAGCGAATTTACGAAAGACACGTTGTCATTGCGCAATTCCTCATGACCCTCGGTGTGGATGAAGAAACCGCCTATGCTGATTCCTGTAAAATCGAGCATGATATCAGTGAAAAAAGTTTTCGCTGTCTTCAGCAGGAGTATCTGCGTCGTCGAGAAAAGCTCGCACCTTCGCCGGACTAACCGGGCAGCCTTCGGGCTAAAAAGGCTTTTATGCCTTCGTATGATGAACGCCGCTTTTGATTCTTTCGAGATCAAAAGCGGCGTATCGTTTTATTCCCGGACTTCGGGTGCCAGTGCTACTTGCATCATAATGGCACATTCCATCCGTTTTTTAAATAAATCACAGCCATATTTGTATGTTCCGTTTATATCACCCGTGGCGTGGTACGCATTCGCAGCGCAACCGCCGGAGCAATACAGCTTTGCCCAACAATCACGGCAATCCGGATTCGAATACAAGTTTCGGCATTGAAAGCAATGCTGCATTTTTAGGTTTGTAACGCCTTCCCAAACAGTTCCCATACTATAATCCGGTTCATTGACAAATTGATGACAGGGGAATAACTCGCCCCAAGGGGTTACGGCTAAATACTCCGTACCCGAGCCACAGCCTGCAATCCGCTTCGCCAAACAGGGGCCTCCGCTTAAATCAATCATATAGTGATAAAATGTAATCGGCTTTCCGGCTTCCTGACGGGCAAGCATTTCTTTTGCCAGAATTTCGTACTGCTCCATCACAATCGGCAAATCGTCTGCGGTGAGCGCATAGGGATCGTCAGGGGCACAGACAACAGGTTCCATGCTCAATTCCGTAAACCCCAAATCCGCCATATGGAAAATGTCCTTTGTGAAGTCCGTATTGTAATGTGTAAACGTGCCGCGTACATAATAGCCGCCTTGTCTCCGTTTTACAAACGCTTGAAATTTTGGAACAATGGTGTCATAACTTCCGTCGCCTGCATAATTTCGACGCAGACGGTCATGAACTTCTTTACGTCCATCCAAACTCAATACCACGTTGTGCATTTCGCGATTCGCAAAATCAATCACGTCATCATCAATGAGTACGCCGTTGGTTGTCAGTGTGAAACGAAAATTCTTGTGATACAGTGGCTCTTGGGTACGGGCATAGGAGACAAGATCTTTGACAACTTGCCAGTTCATCAGTGGCTCTCCACCGAAAAAATCAACCTCTAAATTGACGTGTGTGCCTGAATTTTGAATCAAAAAGTCCAAAGCTTGTTTGCCTACCTCAAAACTCATCAACGCACGATCCCCTTGATACTTTCCCTGTCCCGCAAAACAATAGGCACAGTTGAGATTGCAGGTATGTGCTATGTGTAGGCATAAAGCTTTGATAACCGGCTTCCGTTTTGTGAAATCATAACCTTCGACGCTTTGAAAGGCATCTTTTGAAAAGAGCTTCCCGGCCTCTTTTAATTCCGTAATATCCGAAAAACATTCGTGAAGTTCCGCTTCGTCTACGCCTTGCAGTGTACCGTATTTTTCCAGAAGTTTTGCTATGATGTCGGCTTCCGTGTGGTTCTCATAGAGCGAAATCATATCATACGCCACTTCGTCCACGACGTGAATGGCACCGCTATAAATATCCAAAACAATATTGTATCCGTTTAATTGATATTGATGTATCATGCTGTCCCTTACCGGTAAAAAAACGACCGCCGGATCTGAATTGATCGGGCGGCAGTCGTTTGTTCAGCGATTTTTGTTTTCGCACTGTTGGTTTGCCAGACCGCAGGAGGTTTTGCAGGCGGACTGGCAGGAGGTCTGGCACTCGCCGCAGCCACCGGTTTTTAAGCTTTTTGCCAAATCACGCGTCTCTAATGTTTGGATTCTTTTCATTTCTCAGACTCCTTCCATTCAATCTTGCCCCCATTATAAATGACTTTCCGGCGTCTGTCAATCTCCACAAGGCCGCAATTTCAATCGCGGACAACATAAAATGTATCCGGCAAGATATGAACCCCCGCTCGTCTCATGACAGAGAGATGCTCTAAAAATGTAGCATCCACCACTTCCCCCGGTGTAATGAGCGGAATCCCCGGCGGGTATGCCCAGAGATATCCTGCACTGGTTTCGCCCAAGGCATCTGCGGGTTCTTTGCTTTCGTGTGGCAGTTCCACTGCGGAGGCAATGGATATCCGCCGTTTTGGTATAGGATACATCTGGCTTTCTTTCGCCGGACGTTCACAGCCAAATTCCATATCCAACTGACAGAGTGCCGTTGCAAGTTGTTTCAGTGCCTTGCCATCTTCTCCAAGCCCCGTCATAGCAACTGCATAATCCTCCAGAGACATTTCAAGCTCCAGACCGTAGCGGTTGCGCAAAATAGATACAAGCTCGCCGCCGCTACATCTTGTTTGACGCGTAGAGATGACAATTTTACTTTTGTCTCGAAAAACAGACTCTTTTGATCCCAAAATGCGCAAATATTGAAGAGATTTGGTATCACACGCAAAGGCAGTGAGATATTGATTCCATGCATCAAACAGCGCAGTTCCTTCTGTCTCTATTAAATGTATACAGCTGTCAATCGAGGCCAAAAAAAGATAGGAAGGACTGCTGCTTTGGAAAATCGCAAGCTGACGCGCAAGCTCCCTATCATCAATTCGATCCGAATTCAGGTGAACAATTGCAGTTTGTGTCAACGATGGAAGCGTTTTATGTAAACTCTGTACGACTAAATCTGCACCCGCTTTCACGGCACCGCCCAAAAACGCCGCATGAAAACCCAAGTGCGCACCATGCGCTTCATCCACCAAGACAGGTACTTTTTTAGCATGACATATTTTGGAGATTTCAAAAATGTCGGAAATAATCCCATCGTATGTGGGACTTGTCAGTATGAGCAATTTAACATCGTCATGCGCCGACAACACGGCTTCTATATCTTGCGGGGGAATTGCGGCGGCACAACCGAAGGCTTCAATCAGTGGTGGTGCTAAAAATATCGGTCTCAGATCGCATAATTCCAAAGCGTGATAAATGGATTTATGACAATTTCTCGCCACAACTACAGTGTCACCGCGTTTGGTTGCCGCGCGAATCCCCGATAAAATACCGGCAGTACTGCCATTGACCGAAAAAAATGTTTTTTGACTGTTCCATAGTTTTGCCGCGCTTTCCATACTCTCTTTGATGATGCCGGTGGGGGCATGAAGATCATCGAAGCCGTCAATCTCGGAGATGTCAAACTGCGCCCCCAGGCATTCCAAATAGGGGGCAAGGGTCAGATTCCGTTTGTGACCGGGCATATGGAGCGAGAGTGGTCCGGTTTCACTGTGATGAATGAGTTTTTGTAAGATGGTTTCCATTGATAGCCCTCCTTTCCTTGCTTTCATTGTAATGATTTCAGTTACTTTGTCAACGCCTACAAAATCTGACCTTGCGCAAAACAATCAAATTGGGTATTTAAACAAGGCCAGATTTGTGCTATTCTATCAGAATAAAGAGGAGGGTTTTTCAATGAACACAAAAATCGACAAGCGAAAATCCGAATTCACCGATGTGAAATTCTTGACCACCACAGCTGTTTTCCTGGTGCTGGTCTACCTGTTCACTGCATTTATCAACATCCGTCTCCCCATTTCCATCAATGGCGGATTGATCCATCTCGGTAACGTGCCTTTATTTATCGCCGCAATTCTTTTTGGAAAAAAGACCGGCATGATTGCGGGCGGTTTGGGTATGGCACTCTTTGATGTCATGAGCGGCTGGACGATGTGGGCACCATTTACCCTAGTCATTGTCGGATGTATGGGATATCTGGTTGGTGCCATTACGGAGAAGCATAAGACCTTCCCATTTTATCTACTTGCAATGGCAGTCGCTTGTGTCGTCAAAATCGGCGGCTATTATATCGCCGAATGTATTCTCTATCAAAACATGATTGCGCCACTGACTTCTATTCCGGGAAACCTTTTGCAAATCGCGCTCGGTTCCATCGTGGCACTGGCTGTGATTAAACCACTGGAAATTGCCGCGCATAAGACCATTTTGCGGAATGCAGCCGGATCACATAGCTGAAAGGATTCTATCGTATGTATAAAATAATGTCACCCGGACCAACACAGGTCACGGAAACCGTGCGTATGGCGCGGAGTCTCACTTGTACCAATCCTGACTTTGATTTGGATTTTTTGGAATTTTACCATGAAACCTGTAGCCTGATCAGCCATTTGCTCGGGACGGAAAACGAAACGCTTATTTTAGGCGGTGAGGGGATCTTGGGGCTGGAAGCAGTATGCGCCAGTCTGACCGAACCGGGTGATCAAGTTTTGATCTTGGACAACGGCATCTACGGACGTGGATTTGCGGATTTTGTTTCTCTCTACGGAGGCATCCCCACCCTTTATACAAAGCCATACGATGAAGCACTGGATGCGGAGGAATTGGCACACTATTTGGAGTCGAATCATGCCTTTAAATATGCTACTGTGGTTCATTGTGACACGCCCAGCGGAATGTGCAACCCAATCGGAACCTTATGCCCACTTTTGAAGCAATACGGTATCCTAACGGTTGTGGATTCGGTTTCGGCGATGTTTGGGGAACCGGTACGCGTCGATGAGTTTGGGATTGATCTTCTTTGCGGTGCATCTCAGAAAGCAGTCTCAGCACCGCCCGGACTTACCTTTGTCACCATCAGCCCGGCCGCCTTTGCAGCAATGCGGCAACGCAAAACACCCATCGCCGCATTTTATGCCAATCTCATGATTTTTGACGGTTACTACGAAAAAAAATGGTTCCCCTACACCATGCCCATCAGTGATATTTATGGTTTGCGGGCGGCTATGGATCAGATTGCTGCCGATTCAGATATGCTGACCCGTCACAAAAGACTCGCAACGGCGTGTCGAACCGCTTTAAAACAAGCGGGTTTGGCATTTTACCTAAAAAGCGGCTTTTGCAATACCGTCACCGTTTTTTGCGTTCCCGATGGGGTCACGGATACCGCTATTTTGGAGAAACTGAAATCGGACTATGGCATTTTTCTGTCGGGTTCTTTCGATTCTCTCGCCGGACAAGTGATCCGTATCGGACATATGGGGGTTAACGCCTCGCAAGAGGACATGATAGCCACTATGGACGCATTGGGCAGAACATTGCAATCCTTAGGCGTCTCTTTACACTGTGATCTCGGTTCCGCTTTTGTAGGCGCACTTTCTATGTGATTTTTACCAAAACTCGGCTATTTTTGAAAGCTTTTTCCTTTTACCTTTGTGTAATGACGCAATTTTTGTGGGAGTTTTTTTTAGAATGTTGTTGCATTTTGAGGGAGAGCGTGATATACTCCTATTGCTTTGAAAAGCTTTTAACCCGTATTTCTTATGAATGCGGGTTATAAAAGAGATCACCTCGTGATTCTCTACATTATAAATTTATTAAAGGAGCAAATACTTATGAATGCTTATCTGGCTAGCGTGATTGAAAACGTAAAAACCAAGCATGCGAACGAACCTGAGTATGTGCAGACCGTAGAAGAAGTCTATATGTCTCTGGAGCCCGTAATTGATGCGCATCCGGAATATGAACAAATCGACCTGCTGGGCCGTATGGCTGAGCCTGAGCGTATGTTTACCTTCCGTGTGGTTTGGTGCGACGACGCTGGTAAGTGGCACACCAACTTGGGTGACCGTTTCCAGTTCAACGGTGCTCTCGGGCCCTATAAAGGTGGACTCCGCTTCCATCCTTCCGTTTACTCCGGTATCATCAAGTTCCTCGGTTTCGAGCAGGTCTTTAAGAACAGCTTGACCGGTCTGCCCATCGGCGGCGGCAAGGGCGGTTCCGACTTCGATCCTCGCGGCAAGAGCGATGCTGAGATTATGCGTTTCTGCCAGAGCTTCATGACTGCTCTTTATCGTTACATCGGGCCTGACACAGATATTCCTGCCGGCGACATCGGTGTTGGTGGTCGTGAAATCGGTTACATGTTCGGACAGTATCGTCGTCTGAAGGGTGTCTGGGAGAACGGCGTTCTCACAGGTAAAGGCCCCACTTACGGTGGTTCTCCTTTCCGTCCGGAAGCAACCGGCTTCGGCGCTGTCTACTACACTGTTGAAGTCCTGAAGCATTTCGGCGAGACCATGAAGGGCAAAACCGTTGGCGTGTCCGGCTTCGGTAACGTCGCTTGGGGTATCTGCAAGAAAGTTGCTGAACTCGGCGGTAAAGTTGTCACAATTTCCGGTCCTGACGGCTATTGCTACGATCCCGATGGTGTCACCACTGCTGAGAAGATTGACTATCTCGTAGAGATGCGTTCTTCCGGTCGTGACCGCGCACAAGACTATGCTGATAAGTTCGGTGTTAAATTCGTTGCAGGCCAGAGAGCTTGGGGCGAGAAGTTTGACATTGCAATGCCTGCAGCATTCCAGAACGAAATCGGCATGAAAGAAGCAAACGAGATGGTTGCCAACAAGCTTGAGTATTACATCGAAGTTGCTAACATGCCTACCACCAACGAAGCACTTGCTTTCCTGAAAACAAAGTGCAAAGTGGTTGCTCCTTCTAAGGCTGTTAACGCAGGCGGCGTGGCAGTTTCTTCCTTGGAGATGTCTCAGAACTCCGAGCGTCTGATCTGGGATCCTGAAGAGGTTGATGAGAAGCTGAAGAAGATCATGATCAACATCCACAAGATGTCTGCCGATGCAGCAGCAGAGTATGGCCTCGGCTATGACTTGGTTGCAGGCGCAAACATTGCAGGCTTCAAGAAAGTCGCTACTGCAATGATGGATCAGGGCGTATTCTAAGAAATAAAACCTTTGATAGGGGAAGCTACGTTTGTAGCTTCCCCTTTTCTTGCGTACAATCGGAATCATTCCATAGATCATGATTGACAAAAGAGTCTTTTTGTGTTATAGTAAATATAGTGATGAAGAAAAGAACGATATGTCACATGAATGTTATTTAAGCGAGGTAAGTAGATGTTTACACTTTCCAAAAATGAAACCGAGGTCGTCCAGTTAATGTGGGCGGAAAACAGACCCCTATCGCGGACGCAAATTATTGATCTCTCTGTCAATAAATCGTGGAAGCCAAGTTCTATCCATATTTTGCTGAATAGTTTGCTCAAAAAAGAAGCAATCGAAGTCTCCGGCTTTGTACGAACAGGCAAAAATTACGGTCGAACCTATGTCGCTACCGTCACGCAGGACGAGTACACGGCAATGCAGTTGACAAAAAACGGGAACGCAACCCATGCCGAAAATATCCCCGGTATTTTTGCCGCTTTGATTCGTACCAATGAAATGGATACTGAAACGCTGGATCAACTCCAGAGTATTCTTGATAAACGAAGAGAAGCTCTTTTGAAATGACCCTTCTATGCAATCCCATGCCACTCATATGGCCGGATTGTTTTGTCGCAAGGCAAAGCGTTCGGCCTTTGGGTGTATTTTTGTGCCTTGTCGCGCTGCAATCTCAATGATACCATGGCTTTTTTAGAAAATGCGCCCTTTCGACCCATTGTGCAAGATCACAAATCATGCTGTATCAAAACCCGGTTTTCTGTCCGAAAATCCAAGTTTCTTAGAAAAAACGGTCGCGCGTGAAATTGTCCTTGTAATTCCTGAGAAAGGAAGGTACACTAGAATGGACAATTTAATAATGGGAGAAGCTAATTTCTGTTGTAACGCCGCGCGAATGCGGCGGAAGGAGAAGTAGATATGTTTCAGAAACGTATGTTGGCACTTTTCCTGTCGCTCTTACTGATGGTGACTGTACTCTGCGGTTGCGGAGACAAGAAACCGGCAAGTTCCGGCGGCAGCGGCGAAACGGGCTCTTCCGGAGCGATCGTAAACGGTGGTGAACTCTCCGTGGGAATCGCCCAAGACCTGGGAGAAAGTCTTGACCCATATCAGATGACAGCGGCAGGAACCAGAGAGGTCTTATTTAATGTCTTTGAGGGTTTGCTGAAACCCGACTCAGACGGAAACTTCATTCCCGCAGTCGCCTCCGACTGTAAAGTCTCGGATGACGGCTTGACCTATACCTTTACCCTCCGAAAAGGAATCAAATTCCATAACGGAGCAGAGGTCACTGCGGTGGATGTCATTAAGTCCTTTGAAACCTGTGCTGCAACAACGGTGGAAACATCTTTGGCTGCGGCACTTTCTGCTGTTAAATCAATGGAATCGCCCAATGCCAATACCATCGTGATCACCCTCAATGAGGCCAATAGCAGCTTTAAAAGCCTAGTAGCATCCGTCTACATTGTGCCGGACGGCTATGCGGATCAGGCAACAAGTCCGGTTGGAACCGGCCCATTCCACTTCGTTTCTCGTTCCGTACAGGAAAATGTGGTGCTTGAGAAATTTGCGGACTATTGGGGCACACCGGCTTATTTGGACAAGGTTACCTATAAGATCTACGAGGACGCAAATGTCATGATGTCTGCACTCAGTGCGGGTGCGATTGATTTGGCGGCGCATTTGAGCGTAGATCAGGCGGAATCCTTGGACAAAAATCAGTTCCGTATTGAAGAGGGAACGATGAATTTGGTGCAGGCACTGTACCTCAATCATAAGGATGCCCCATTCAATAACGAGTCTGTGCGCAAAGCTATGTGCTACGCCGTTAATGTGGACGAAATCCTGAATCTCACCCAAGGTGGACATGGTAAAAAAGTCGGCTCGTCTATGTACCCCGCTTTTACCAAGTACTTTGACGACAGCCTGAGCAGTACCTACACCTATGATCCCGACAAAGCGAAGTCCCTTTTGAAAGAAGCCGGTTACCCGGATGGCTTCGAGATGACCATTACCGTTCCCTCAAACTATACCCCGCACGTCAATACCGCAGAGGTTTTGGTCGAACAGCTGGCGAAAGTCGGAATCCGTGCGACGATTCAGCTTGTCGAATGGAACACTTGGTTGAATGACATCTACATGGGACGCAATTTCCAGAGTACAGTAGTTGGATTTGATGCTGCCAACCTGACAGC
>JAVVSI010000026.1:0-9981 GCA_036654315.1 Evtepia sp.
CAACCAGCTCCGGATTACCTCGTCCGCGTTTATGTCCGGGGACATCAAAGGGAACAACACGCCGTTTTCGGAATTCTTCCAATGCTTCATAAATGGGTGCATGAGATTGAGAAATCATGATGGGAACGCTCCTTTCCACAGTCTTAGAAATGACGCCCTAATAGATATTTCGACCACTAAAAATTTCAATCATTTCACGGCGTAAGTTATTCATAATATCCAGGCGGGTCTGCGGTTGCAATTCGTATATATCCGTTTTAAACAGATAGTTCTGCAAATCAATATCCTTGACCATCATTTTGGTATGAAATAAATTCGCCTCATAGACATTGATATCCACGGCGTCATAGCGTCGGATCACAGCCGGATGAATATAATCCTGTATGGATGCGACGTTGTGATCCATGAAAAGCTTTTGTCCATTCACATCCCGTGTAAATCCCCGCACACGATAATCCATGGTGATAATATCCGAATCGAAAGAACTGATCAGATAATCCAAAGTCGAAAGCGGTGTGATCTCTCCACAGGTCGCAACATCAATATCCACACGAAAAGTGGCCAAACACGTCTCGGGATGATATTCCGGGTAAGTGTGGACTGTAACATGACTCTTATCCAGATGTGCAAGCTGTGTTTCACCAATCGGAATCATGGATCGCTCCGCAATTAAAATGGTGACCGACGCACCTTGTGGATCATAGTCCTGACTTGCAATATTAAGAATCTTCGCCCCAATCATATCTGTCAGTGCTGTGAGAATTTTGGTCAGTCGCTCAGAATTGTATTGTTCATCAATATATTCTATATAGTCATGCTGTTCGCGCGCTGTTTTAGCGTAGCAGACATCATAAATATTGAAACTTAAGGATTTCGTCAAATTATTAAATCCATAAAGTGGCAGTTTTTCCCCCATAAGTGAACCCCTTTCGCGCTTAAAAAATAAAAAACACAAGTAATAGCACATTACTTGCGTTTCAAATTCCATGCAGACACGGATCGCTTCCAAACCCTTACAAACGTGAAGATGGTCCCCCTCAGACGGAATCACAGAGTTCAGAGGCTAGCAAATATCTTTACTACTCTTATTGACCGTTTCACAAGTTGATATGCGAATCCACGCACCGGTTGTGAACCACTCACGACCCTGAAAGGTCGTGGCTTCCTGTTTCACAGACCATCGCCGGCTACCCCACATAGTCTCCACAGGCTTAAAATTGGACAGTTCCTGCCCTATATGTTATTCATTCTAACATCACTGATTGCTTTCGCAAGTTTGTGATTTTTAACCATATTCTTGACCTGCAAATCTTCTATGCAAATCAAGTCATTGCCGCACCGTACACAAAACAAAAATCATCGGCAATCCGAACTAAGATTTCGGTGGTCACAAAATATTTGCATAGACACTCCATGATGATGGTACTATATAATATTTTTTTATCTTTGTCAATAGCTACGCGAAAATCATCGCTTTTTAGGAGGACTGTTGACAAGCGCGCGCAGTTTGAGTATAATGTTACTATACATTATAAAAATAGAGTCTTGTCCTGTGTGAAAACGTGGGTACGAGACTTTTTGTTATTCCTACTCCCTTGATGAAAGGCAGGAATCCAAATGAAAAAAAACTTGGCACTGATCGCATTGCTACTCTCAACCTTCATGCTCACAGCCTGTTCTACACAAAATGCCGCCACAAGTAAGCCCACACAGAAACTATATAAAATCGCCATCGTCCAACCAACAGATCTGCCACTATGGAGCGATATTTGCGACGCGCTGAATCTGGAACTGACCGCCTTGGAACTTGAAAAAAATATCCAGCTGGAACGCAAAATTTTCTACGTCCAAGATACAGATATAGAGAAGATCGGAAAACAAATTGTGAGAGAACAATATGACGCAATGATTCCCCTCTCAACCACCGTCGCACAATACATGATTGATGCTGCCGAACAAAAAATCCCCGTCGTTTTCGCCACAGATCATTTGACAGACACCTTTCAGACCTTGGATGCCGTAAGCGGTGTGAGCGGCGTATCTAATACAAATCTGATCTTTGACATGATGTTTGCCCAGAAACCGGATATTCAAACCGTAGGTTTACTCTATCACTCTGACTACTCCACTGATGAAATCCATTCTGCCAAAACATACTTGGATGCCAAAGGTATCACCTATGTCGAACAAACCGCAGAAACAGAGCGCGATCTCATCAAAGCTGCCACTCTTTTATCGAATCAAGTGGATGTCGTCTTTACGCCATCCACCCCCTGCTCCACGGAAAATCAACAACGGATTGCCGGGATTTTCAAAGAGAAACATATCCCGTATTATACAAGTTCCCCCTCTTTCGTCCAAAACGGTGCGTTTGCCTCTTGCTCTGCAGACTACACCGAAATCGGTAAGCTCACGGCAGATTTGACGATATCCGTACTCGAAACCGCTGCATTTCCCCCATACCATATACTAAATGACAGAGTCATTACGGTCAATGCCGACACTGCCGAACAAATCTCTGCCAATTACGCCGTCTTTTACGATATCGGACAATGCAGAGTCTTAGATTTACCTCCCACGCACAACTAAAAAAGGGGCTGAGACGATTTTTTAAGTTCGTCTCAGCCCCTTCGTTCTCACTTGGAGAACGAGCCGCACAGGCTTCATTATAAGGCAAAATAGTTGCTTATAATCAGAATTGACGTAGCAAATTGACTGTCTCAATCGCGGAGAGAGCGCAATCATAGCCCTTGTTCCCCGCCTTTGTTCCCGCACGCTCAATCGCCTGCTGAATCGTATCTGTCGTCAGGACACCAAACATCACAGGCACGCCGCTCTTCAAGCTGACCTGTGCAATGCCCTTGGATACTTCACTGCACACATAATCATAATGGCTCGTTGCACCCCGAATGACCGCGCCAAGACAAATCACTGCATCATACTTCCCGGACTCTGCCATGCGTTCCGCCGCCAAGGGAATCTCAAACGCACCCGGAACCCATGCCAGTGTAATATCATCATCCTCTACGCCATGTCGTACCAAACCATCTGTTGCACCTTGCAGCAACTTCCCTACAATAAACTCATTGAACCGTGCCGCGACAATACCGACGCGGATATTTTGTGCAATTACTTTTCCTTCTAAAACTTTCATGTGAATCTCCTTCTTCATACTAAATTTTGTGAATGTGAAATCGTACTTACGACAAAGTGATGTCCGACAAAATATGTCCCATTTTTTCCTTCTTCGTTTTCAGATAACTACGATCATATTGCTGCGATGCAATTTCAATCGGGACACGCTCCTTAATCGTTAAGCCGAAGCCCTCCAGACCATAGACCTTGTCCGGATTGTTTGTCAAAAGCCGAATCGTTTTCGCGCCTAAATCACGCAAAATCTGTGCGCCGATCCAATACTCCCGCAAATCAGGTGCAAACCCAAGCTTTGTATTGGCATCTACGGTATCATATCCCTGTTCCTGCAATTCGTAGGCCTTCAACTTGTTGATCAGACCGATACCGCGCCCCTCTTGACGCATGTACAAAAGAATACCGCGTCCCTCTTTTTCGATTTGACGCATCGCACTATGCAATTGCTCCCCGCAATCACAACGCGCAGAACCAAATACATCCCCCGTCAGACACTCGGAATGCACGCGGCACAGTACATCCGCACCGTCTCCGATATCCCCTTTGACCAGCGCGACATGATGCTCCCCGGTTAGATCATTGGTAAACCCAAAAACACGGAATTTGCCCCATTCGGTCGGCAACTTCGCCTCTGCTTCGCGCACAACGTGCTTTTCATGCAAACGACAGTAATCCTGTAAATCTTGAATCGTAATCATTTTGAAGCCATGCTCTGTCGCCATCACTTGTAATTTTGTGGTGCGCTTCATCGTTCCGTCATCATCCATAATCTCGCAACACAAACCACAGGCTTCCAGACCGGCAAGACGGCACAAGTCGACAGTCGCTTCTGTATGACCATTGCGAACCAAAACCCCGCCGCGACGAGATATCAGAGGAAACATATGTCCCGGTTGACGGAAATCAGATGGTTTTACGTCGGGATCTACGGTTTTCATCGCAGTAATGGATCGTTCTGCGGCCGAAATACCGGTCGTAGTATCCATATAGTCAATGGAAACCGTAAAGGCTGTCAAATGATTGTCCGTGTTTTCAGCAACCATCTGGGATAATCCTAACTTTTTACCGTATTCTCCACTCATGGGCATACAAATTAAACCTTTACCGTAAGTTGCCATGAAGTTAATATTCTCTTGCGTCGCAAAGCGCGCGGCACAGATTAAATCGCCTTCGTTTTCACGATCCGCATCGTCCGTACACATAATCATATGTCCCGCGCGCAGTTCCTCAAGTGCCTCTTCAATGCTTGCATATTGAAAACCATTCATTTTTTATTTCTCCTTTAAAATCCATGTTCTATTAAAAAATCCATCGTCAATGCTTCCCTATTCGGAGGCACTTCCTTTGGTCTTAGTAACTTTTGTACATATTTTCCCACAATATCCGTTTCTAAATTCACGCGATCCCCCACTTTTCTGCCCAGCAACGTCGTCTGCGCGCCGGTATGTGGGATGATTGAAACCCGAAAGATATGCTCGTCTGTCTCTGCAACCGTTAAACTGATCCCATCAATTGTGATAGACCCCTTTTCCACAATCAGTGCCAATATCTCTGCATTTGCCTCCACTGTTACCCAGACGGCATTCCCTTCGCGGCGCAGATCTGTGATTTCTCCGGTTCCATCTATATGACCCGATACGATATGGCCGCCAAAACGACCGTCCGCAGGCATCGCACGCTCCAAATTCACAGGACTTCCTGCTGAAAGACTTCCTAAATTGGTACGGCGCATGGTTTCCGCCATCACATCGGCAGTAAAGGCATCCTGCATCAGTTTGGTCGCGGTTAAGCAGACGCCATTGACCGCTATACTGTCCCCCAGCTTCGTCCCCGGTAGGATATCTTTTGCGGCAATCATGAGACTGCCGTAGTCGGAACCCTCTGCTATTTTTCGGATTGTGCCAACTTCTTCAATGATTCCCGTAAACATTTTCTGCCTCCACTTCATAGGCTAACAATAGATCTCCATCTTCAAACTGCGTCAGCTCCGGTTTTGACAGCCGTACTGCCGCGCCCGGCTCCGCAACACCCAGCCCACCAATCGGTGATTTCGCATCCGTTCCACCAAAAATCTTGGGGGCAAGATAACAGTAAATCTTTTGTGCCAGACCTGCCTGTAAGATTGCACCGTGTATCGCACCGCCACCCTCCACCAGAACACTATCAATTTCACGCTGTCCCAATGCTTCCATCAGAACACGCAAATGCAAGCTTCCGTCTAACAGTGGTATATCCAAAACTGTGATTCCCAATGCTTCTAAAACCGCTTTCTTTTCCGGATTCGGTGCGTGTGTCGCAACAATTGTTTCGATTGTACCCGCTGTCCTGCAAATTTGGCTCTCCGGCGCGATACGAAGTCTGGCATCACAGATCACACGAATCGGATTGCGTCCATGTTCCATGCGACAATTCAACAAGGGATCATCTCGCAGTAACGTACCGGATCCGACCAAAATGGCACGGTAGGCATGACGCAAGCTGTGTACATGCGCACGCGCAGGTTCGCCCGTAATCCACTGTGAGGCACCGGTTCGTGTTGCGATTTTGCCATCGGCTGTCATGGCGTACTTTATCGCCACGTAGGGCATCCGCTGTGTAATATAATGAAAAAAGATCGGGTTGATTTGATCACAGGCTTCTCTCATAAAATCTTCTTCTACTTCTATGCCGTGTTCGCGCAATACCATCGCACCATTTCCCGCAACCTTTGGATTCGGATCCCGCGACCCTATGATCACACGCCGTACTTTCGCTGCGATCAGCGCGTCGGTACAGGGTGGGGTTCGACCCGTATGACAGCACGGCTCCAACGTAACATAAACATCTGCACCCTCTGGCGATTCCGTACAGGCCTTCAATGCATTGCGCTCTGCATGGAGTCCACCGCATCGCTCATGGTACCCGCTTCCTATGATGACACCATTTTTTACGATCACCGCACCAACCATCGGATTTGGTGAAGTCCATCCGCGTCCCTGTTGCGCCAAGATGATCGCATATTCCATATACTCCTGTTTGGTCACAAACGCGCACCCCTTTTCTTCCCGCTCCAAACAAAAAAATCACACCTTTCACAACACAATTGTTCTGTAAGGCATGACAAAAAGAGAACCATCATTCCAAAAATTTTTACACCTTTGGATTCATGATTCACGTTCCTCTCTCATCCAGACTATACTGTCGGCTTCGGAATCTCACCGAATCATGCCACAAAGGCTCGCGGGCTTTACCGCCGGTGGGGAATCACACCCCGCCCTGAAGAACTCAATATTCAATTTTTCTACAGTATACACACTTTTCCTCCGTTTGTAAAGTATTCTTTTTCCCTCTTCCTCCACAGACTAGCCTCAATCAAACGGAGCTGTCCTATATTGGCAGCTCCGTCTTTCCTTACCGATAGGCACGATAGATCAGTACAACACTTTGTTCCACCGTACAGGTTTCCTTTGGAGAAAGTGTTGTGGCATCGGTTCCCTTAATCATGGCCGCGTTTACCAAAACCGTCATGCTTTCCTGTGCGAAGTCCGAAATCTCTTTCACATCCGTATATCCTACGAGCGGTGTGTTGTCGTTCGGCAGAGGATTGTTTGTCCTATGATTTATATACTCTATCGCGCGCAACAACATCGTTGCAAGCTCTTCACGCGTGAGTTTTGCATCCGGTTCAAATGTGGTCTTTGTTTTTCCGTTCACGATCCCGGCAGCCTTGGCTTTCAGAACAACAGATTCTTTGCAGTCCGTAAACGTCGTGTCGGGTGCCGCTTGGATCCGCGTCCCCGTGCTTTTTTCGACGAGATTGACAATCAATTCTGCAAATTGGAACCGCGTGATCTCACGCGTCATGTAGTCACGCGTATGCTCCGTTACCAGCCCCGCGTTCTCTGCCAACGCTACCTCTGCTTTCGCCCACCCACTCACTTTTTCCTGCTCAATCAACTCCGGTGTGAATACGTGTCCCACCGGTAATTTTGTGTATGTGAACGCCGATGCACTTGTTATTAAAATACACAACGTGCAAATCAAGATCAATACTTTCATTTCAAACACATCCCCCTTTGCATTACAACGATACTTCATTATATCGAATTTTTTCTTCTTTTTCAATGCTTTTCTTTTTCTTTTAAGTGAATTTAAGGTATACTGTCTATACTAAATGAAACAAGGAGGAGGTACGACTCTTGAGATTACTACTCGCAGAAGATGAAACCGAACTCGCAAATGCCCTCGCTGCCATCCTAAAACATAACAACTACTCTGTCGATGTTGTTTTGAATGGGCGGGATGCCCTTGATTTTCTTTCGGCCGAAAATTACGATGCCGCTATTTTGGATATTATGATGCCCCATGTGAGCGGGATCGAAGTGTTGAAACAAATCCGAACTGATAATAACCCCATTCCCGTCTTGCTTCTCACCGCAAAATCCGAAACAGAGGATAAAGTGTTGGGGCTTGACTGTGGCGCGGACGATTATCTCACAAAACCCTTTGCAACCAAAGAATTACTCGCCCGAATCCGCGCCCTAACGCGCCGCCAAGCTACCACTTTGAGTGATACGATTCTCTCGCTTGGAAATATTTCGCTCAACCGCGCAACCTTTATGCTCCGCTCGCCCTATGGTGCGTTTCAACTTGCAAACAAAGAATTTCAAATTTTAGAACTTCTTCTCACCAACCAAACCACATTCTTATCTACCGAACGACTGATGGAAAAAATTTGGGGCTACGACAGCGATGCCGAATTGAATGTGGTCTGGGTTTATATCTCCTATCTTCGGAAAAAATTATCTGCCATACAGAGCAACATTCAAATCAAAGCAACGCGCAATGCCGGTTATTCATTGGAGGTCATTTCATGATTCAGGCACTGAAGCGTAAATTCATCTTAACTGCTGTCACATCTGTCTGTATCGTCCTTTTTGTTTTCGTGAGTACCATCAACCTCTTCAATTACTTGCAGATTGGAAAACACGCCGACGAAATCCTCTCTCTACTCTCCGAAAATGATGGTCACTTTCCCAAAAATGGAAAACACGATCCCCATGCACAAAAACTATCACCCGAAGATCCCTTTTCTACACGCTTCTTCTCCGTGGTCTTTCAAAATGGTACCCTCCTCAATGCCGATACCGGAAAAGTCGCTGCCATCTCTACCGCTGAAGCACAAGCTTATGCCGGAAAAGCATTCCGCCTTGGTAAAAATGAGGGTAGAATTGAAAATTACAGATACCTTACCACACAAAAAAGCTACGGAACTCTGATCGTTTTTGTGGACTGTGAACGTGAACTGGTTCTATTTCAATCGTTCCTCGTCAATACTGTCCTAGTTTCTCTTCTTGGTATGTTCGCCGTCTTTCTCCTTGTCTGCATCTTTTCCAAATATGCCATCAAACCCATTGCCGAAAATTATGCAAAGCAAAAACAATTTATTACCGATGCAAGCCATGAATTGAAAACACCCCTCGCCGTCATCAGTGCCAATGCGGAAGTTCTTGATCTGGATTTCGGCGAAAACGAATGGACCAAAAGTATCCTCCGTCAAACTGCTCGCATGGATGGTCTGATCGCACATCTCGTCGCACTCGCCCGACTGGATGAAGAACGCGCCAATCTGTCAATGACCGATTTTTCAATCTCTGACGCCATCGCGGAAGCTGCTGAGCCGTTCCTCTTCCTCGCACAAGCAAACAATAACACACTCTCTATCTCCGTTGAACCCCATCTCTCTTTCTTCGGTCATGAACCCTCCATCCGTCAACTGGTTTCTATCTTACTGGACAATGCCGTCAAGTACGCAAAACAGAATACCATGATCCTTCTCGCCTTGAAACAAGTGGGAAAGCATCTCTCACTTTCTGTCCAAAATCAAACCGCGCTCCCCCTTTCTTTTGCACCCGATCTCCTATTTGAACGTTTTTACCGTGCCGATTCTTCACGGAATAGTCAAACAGGCGGACATGGGCTGGGACTTGCGATTGCAAAAGCAATTGTGCTAAAACACAAAGGGAAAATCAATGCGCATTGCCCCAATGAATCAAGTATTATATTTGTCGTTACATTATGAGGTACACCATCATGAGATCTGTATTTAAACGCTATGAACTGAAATTTTTAATCTCGCAATCCCAAAAAGAATCCCTCCTCTCCCTCATGCAAAACTATATGAAACCCGATCCTTTTGGTCCTTCCACCATCAGCAATCTCTATTTCGATACGCCGGATCAGCTCCTGATACGACGTTCCAATGAAAAACCCGCCTATAAAGAAAAATTGCGGCTCCGCAGCTACGGTGTCGCTACGCCTCACTCTATCGTTTTCCCCGAACTCAAAAAAAAGTTCGACGGTGTCGTCTACAAACGACGCGTTGAAATGACGGAACAGGAAGCCATGGAGTATCTTTGCTACGGCGGTCGACCAAAAACAGAAACACAAATCACGCGTGAAATTGACTATTTTTGCAACTTCTACGCCCCCCTTACCCCCGCTGTCTTTCTTTCCTATGACCGGGAAGCGTTCCTCATTGACGAGGATTTTCGTATGACTTTCGACGAAAACATCCTCTTCCGTCCCTACGATTTACAGCTGACCCAAGGCATCTACGGTACACCTCTTCTATCAGAGGGTCTTGTCTTACTGGAAGTAAAAACCGCCTTGGGCTTCCCGCTCTGGCTCACCGCCTTCCTAAGCCAACACCACATCTACAAAACTTCTTTTTCAAAATACGGAAAAGCACATCAATTGCTTTCCACGATTTCAGGAGATCTTACTTATGTCGCTTCTTAATCTCTTCAACAGCGTTTTTAACACAACATCTACCATCTCTGCCATCTCACC
>JAVVSI010000027.1:0-9259 GCA_036654315.1 Evtepia sp.
ATCAGCTTGCCGATACCGGGTTCTTTTTTTACTTCAGTCATGATGCAGCGACCTCCTTTGCCTGTTTCTTATCTTCTTTTGCTTTCAGCTTGGCCGCTTTACGATCTTCTGCAGAGACACCGAAACGCGCGGGTTTGCTGTGGGTATCAATGAGCCATACACAGACGTTCATGATGAGGATTGCGTAGCTGACGCCTTCCGGATAGGCACCGAAGTAACGGATGAACATGGTCAGCAAGCCGCAGCCAATGCCGTAGATGAGTTCGCCGCGTGGTGTGTTGGGGCTTGTGACGTAGTCGGTTGCCATAAAGAATGCGCCCAAGAAGACGCCGCCGCCGAGGATACTGTACATCATCCAATCGAAGTTGCCCATACCGGCTTTTGGGAAGATAAATGCCCAAATAGCGACGGTTGCAATGAATGCAATGGGGATACGCGGACGGATGACGCCGCGTATAATCAGATAAATGCCACCGATTAAGAGCATCAATGCGGAGACTTCACCGCAGCCGCCAATCTTACCGATAAACATTTCAGCCATACTCGGCAGGTTTTGGATGGCATCACCGCCGGTTTTCATGAGTGCCAGGGGGGTTGCACCGGTTGTGATTTCGCCTGCCGAAAGGAGTCCGACGGGGGTAAAGGGGACGGACCATGTGGTCATTGGGGTGGCATAGGAGAACAGGAATGCTCTCGCTGCCAGAGCCGGGTTGACAAAGTTCATGCCAAGGCCGCCAAAAAGCTGCTTGACAATGACGATGCCGAAGAAGTCGCCGATGATGAGTGTCCAGTAGGGTAATGTAACCGGGCAGACAAAGGCGATTAAGATACCTGTAATGGCTGCTGATAAATCCATTAAAGAGTTGGATTTTTTCATCAGTTTACGGTAGCCCCACTCGAAAAATTCGCAAGCAATGACAGAAACCAAAGTCATGGTCAGTGCGCGCAGACCGAAAACCCAGATGGCGATAACCAAAGCGGGAATCAGGGCGATAATGACATCTAACATCAAGTTTCTGGTTCCAACGGGAGAGGATGCGTGCGGTGAGGAGGCAACGCTCAGTTTATGTTCATTCATAATGTGATCTCCTCCTCACTTTTTTGCCGACAGTTGTCGGATTTCAAATTTTGCGCTACGGAATTGCTGTACGAGTGGGATGCGTGCGGGGCAGATATATTGGCAAGAGCCACATTCCATGCAGTCCATGATCCGCAGGTTTTCGGTCTCTGTCCACTGACGTTTGCGCGCATACAAGTTCATGTATACGGGGGTCAGGTGCATTGGACAGACGTTCACGCAACGAGCGCAACGGATGCACGTAAGCTCCGGGTTCTGAGCAGGGAGATCCTTTTTGTCCAAACAAAGGACGCAGTTTGTCGCTTTTCCCATAGATACGGACAGGTCATATTGCGCAGCACCCATCATAGGGCCGCCGGATATGACGCGGGCAGGGGTTCCGTTGAAGCCGCCGGCCTCTTCGATCAAGTGGGAAAAGGGTGTTCCGAATGGTGCTCGTAAGTTCACCGGGTTCTTTACTGCGCTTCCGGTTACGGTAACAACGCGTTGGGTCACGGGGTGACCGAGTGCGACGGCATCGTAAACGGCGGCGGTGGTTGCGACGTTAAAGACGCAGCAGCCAACGTCTGCGGGAAGCTTTCCGGGAGGGATCTCACGTCCTGTGATGCGTTGGATCAATTGTTTTTCCGCGCCTTGGGGGTAGCGCGTATGCAACGCTTCGACCGTGATTTTGTCACCGGCGAGAGATTTCAAGTGGGTAATTGCGTTCAATTTGTTGTCCTCGACACCGATGTAGGCATGATCGAGTTTCAATGCTCTCATGATGAATTGGACGCCACCGATAATTTTCTCGCCATGTTCGAGCATCAGACGATGGTCGGCAGTGATATAGGGTTCACATTCCGCGCCATTGATGATGATCGTGTCGGCTTTTCCGACAGCGGAGCTGATTTTGACGTGGGTGGGGAAACCCGCGCCGCCCATTCCCGTGACACCGCCGTCACGAATGATCCCGATAATTTCCTCAGCTGTGAGGGCATCGGTATTCTCTCGTGGTTTGCAGTCGGGGCTGAGCGTATTTTGGAAGTCATTCTCAATGACAACGGAAAGGACAGGGTTTCCACCGCTGCCCGGGCGAGGTTCCACCGCCGTTACCACGCCGGATACACTTGCGTGGATCGGGGCACCCATGCCCGCTGTTTCACCGATGAGCTGACCAACAGTAACCGCATCTCCCTTTGCTACGATAGGCTTACAGGGAGCTCCGATATGCATAGACATCGGAATCACGACTTGAGCCGGTGCATTTACCAGTTCCGTGATGGGTTTCTGCTCCGTCGCTTCTTTGTGTTCAGCGGGGTGTACACCGCCGTAAAACTTATGCTTCATAGCATCACCTCTGTTTTTCTTTTCTCTGATTCCCCAAAAATTGAATTGATCTTCCCTCAGATCAAAACAACTTCTATAATAAAGCTTTTAGGCGAAATTGTCCAGTAGTTTCCCTAAGAAATTTCTCCAAAATGTGTAGAAATTCTAAATATCGTGATCTTTTCTCACTTTTTCTCTGTTTTGTCTTTCTTCCATATGAAAATCTTGTTATACTGATTCCAAAAACAACCATCCTGAATTTGCGCTGTGGATGGAGATTGGAGCTTTGGAATGTTAGAAAAAACGTCGCATTATTTTTCTGTTTTGGGAGATTCCCTGACATCTTTCGCCGGAATTTCTCCGATGGAGGGTGCGTTTTATGCACCGGCTGTTTATGGGCTGTCAACGTATTGTGATACATGGTGGATGCAAGTGATTTGCAAATGCGGTGGTTCGCTTCTTGCGAATAATTCCTATTCCGGCAGTACGGTTTCGCGCCATGGTTATTTGCCTGCTTCCTTTCCGAATCGGATCCGCAGACTTGCAAAGCCGCCTTTGATTCCCGATGTTATCCTGGTCTCTATTGGCCTGAACGATGTAGCACAACTGGTTCCGCCAAAAGAGTTTGGCGTAGATTATGGTCTCATGCTAAGCAATCTTCACGCGGCCTATCCCCGGGCAGAGTTGTTCTGTTCGACCTTGTGTCATGCTGTGCAAAGGGAGAAAACCCGCCCACTTTTCGTCAATTTCAGCGAATGTATTTCCTTGTCCTTATATAACGAGCAAATCCGCTCTGCTGCCCGTTCAGTGCCTTGCCGGTTGATTGAACTGTCCAATGTGACCTATTCCTCACCCGACGGCGTGCATCCCGATAGACAGGGAATGAGGGAACTGGCCGAAGCTTACTTGTCGGCAATGGATGATTGATTGTGTCCGGTATGACACAGTGATGGTTTGCAGGATAAAAAACCCCGACAAATACCTCTTGACACGGTATACTATGTGATGTATAGTATACCGCGTCAGGAGGTGTTTTTTTGGATCAGGCATTAAGGCGCGGTCTTTTGGAAGTTTGCGTACTGAAAGTCCTTTCGCGTGCAGATTCATACGGCTATCAAATCATCAAAGATGTTGCCCCTATCATTACGATTTCAGAATCGACGCTTTATCCGATTTTAAAGCGGTTAGAACTCTCGAACTGTCTATCCGTCTATTCTGTGGAGCATAATAGCCGTCTACGCAAATATTACCGTATTACGGATCTGGGCAAGGCGCGTATTTCAGAGTTTCTAAGCGAATGGCAAGCGGTCATGGAGATTTATAATTGGATTAAGGAGCGTGAAAACGATGACTCGGAATGAATTTCTCTCACAACTCGAAAAAAAAATTTCGCATCTACCAAAAGCCGAGAGGGAAAAATCTCTTTCATTTTATGAGGAAAGCATAGATGACCGGATGGAGGATGGCATGAGCGAGGCGGCGGCGGTTTCAAATTTGGGTGAACTCGATGATATCGCACATGAAATTGAACTTGCACTCCCTCTTCCCATGCTTGTCAAGACAAAACTTAAAAATGACCGCAAAAATTCCGAAAATCAGACACTCTGGTTTGTACTTGCGATCTGTGGGAGTCCTCTTTGGATTCCGATTCTTCTTGCCGGATTGGGCATCGCTTTTTCAATTTACGCTGTCATCTGGTCAGGAATCGTATGTTTATATGCACTGCTTGTTTCCTTGGCGGCAATGGGTTCCTGTGGACTCATCGGGGGTGTAGTTCATATGTTTGCGCACCCACTTTCCGGGATCGCGTTGTTTGGGATTGCATTGCTCTCTGCGGGATTATTTTTGCTGTGTGCAAAACCCATTTTGTCTCTGACAAAAAAATTACTCGCAGCCACTGTTTGGTTTGGGAAAAAAATTAAAACTGTTTTCATTTCTAAGAAAGGCGTGGTATAATTGAAGAAGGTAACTGTATGGGGTAGCATTCTTTGTGTTTTGGGTTTTGTTCTGTTTTTGATTGCCTTTGGACTGTCCGGTTGGGATTTAAAAAATTTGGATACCGGCGAAGCCCTAACACAGCGTGACCTCACACGAATGGCTACCACCCGTTCGATTACAATAGAAGATGAGGATGCGGATGTGATACTCTCTGTCTCACCGGATGACCAAATTCATCTGAGCTATTTTGAGAATGAAGAGGAAACGTATGAAATCAGTGGGACAGACGATTTGAGGATTGCGCATAAAACTGCCGGACAGTGGCCTCTTCAACTGTTCCAACTTGATTTTTATGATGAAAAGCGCGCGCTGAAACTCGCAATTCCAACGGCGTATCAAGGTGTACTCAAGATCGAAACGCAATACGGCGATATTCAGATGGCTGGGATTGCGTCGGGTGACGTTTCGCTCCGTGCAACAGATGGGACGATTGACTTGGAAAAACTACAAATCAAAGGAACCCTTGCCGTTGACAACGACTATGGTGTCATACGTCTGACCGATATTAAGGTGGCTGACTCCATCGAAGCAAAGACGCAGGATGGGAAAATAGTGCTGTCGAATTTGGACGCGCAGAATTCGATCAGCGCACAGAGTCAATACGGCAATATTGAACTGGCAGACGTTGCGGTGGGTAAAAAACTTTTTCTCAAATCCTATGACAGTGCAATTCGCGGTGATATCGTAGGGAATCTTCTTGATTTTTCAGGCACTTCCCATACGGAAGATGGGCATAATAACTTACCGGAAACATTGTCCGCCGGTGAAAAAGTATTGACGGTAGAATCTGAATATGGAAACATTGATCTGTCCTTTTCCGAATAGACTTTAGAAAGTAGAATCTGTAAAATGACAAATGATTGGTATAAACTTGATTATGCAGGTGATTTATTTTCCGCAACCCAAAGTGAAAAAAATTCCTCTGTGTTTCGAATCGCAGTTGTCATGACTTCGCCGGTCGATGCTGTGCATCTACAAAAAGCGGCAGATACGGTTGCCCGTCGATTTCCAATGTTTATGGTCAAGATCCATAAGGGCGTTTTTTGGAACTACATGGACAAAAACACAGGGTATTTTACGATTGAAAAAGAAGAACACGCACCATGCCGAAAAATGGATCGTTCTGAGAATAATGGGTATCAATTTAAGATATTATATTTTCAAAACCGTATTTCCTTGGAAATTTCCCATGTGCTTGCAGATGGGCGGGGCGCAATGGAATTTTTAAAATCACTGCTGTACTATTATCTGTCTTATTGTGGCTATGAACAGGAGCCGGACTGTGGGATCCTGTTAGAGGGTGATCCTTTTGATCCCGGAGAGAGCGAGGACAGCTTTGAAAAATACAGTGCCAACACATACTATGAAAGAATCAAGAGTCCGAAAGCCTACCGTATCAAAGGGACTTCTTTTGAATCACTGGGTACGAATGTGGTTCATGGTATCGTCAGTGCCGGAGAGTTAACGGCACTCGCGCAAAAAAACAAGAGTACCATAACGGCCTATCTTGCGGCATTGTTAATTCACGCCATTTACCAAACGCGCGTACGGGTAGATGGTTCCAAGCTTCCGATTGTGGTTGCGGTGCCGGTGAATCTTCGGAAACAGTTTCCCTCCAAAACGCTCCGCAATTTTTTTGGTGTCGTTCATATCGGCGGAGAGATTTCCGACGAGGTTACATTTGATGAGTTGGTGGTACACTGCACCAAAATGCTCAAGCATAAAACAGAGAAATATTATCTTCAAAACATCATTTGCAGCAATGTTGCATTGGAAAGCAGTGTTGCAAAGACGCTTCCTTTGATTTTTAAAAAAAGGATTATACGTTTATGTTTCCGTCTGTCGGGCGGGAAAAAGAGCACAATTTCTCTCACAAATGTTGGAACGCTTCAATTACCGGAGCATATGCAGCGGCATATTTCTCAAATGGAAGCGATGCTTTACCCGAATTTTCATAGTCCCATCAACTGTGGTATTTGTACACTGGGGGACAAATTGACGATTTCGTTTAGCCGTAATATTGTAGAGGCAGATATTTTGCAATATTTTTTTTCTTATTTATCCGAGCAATTGAGCAGTCCGGTCGAACTTTATTCTAACGATTGGGGGAATCTCTAAGATGACAACTTGTCCCAAATGCCATGTTGCGGTACACAGTCAGCATACGCATTGTCCTTTGTGCCAAACGCCCCTATCCCTATGCGCAGATAGTATCACGGCGTATCCCACATACAGGTATACTGCCGGAGAGGTTCTTGGGATGACATGGGTGCGACTGTTTTTGTGTCTGACGCTCGCGATTGCGATCATAGCGGGTACGACAAATGCCTTGACCTATCAAATGAGTCCTGTCTTATGGTCGCCCATCCTAGTTGTTGGCTTATTGTATTTGTGGATTTTCATTCGGGATACTGTTTTGTCGATCAATCAGGTTGGGCGCAAAATCCTACTGAATTATGTTGTTTTGTCCATTTTCATGTTAACAGTAGATCTCTGTATTGGATTCACTGCTTGGTCGGTTGGGTATGTCATTCCCTTGTTTGGGATTGTTGCAACACAGCTGATGGTTGCATTTGCGATACGAACGCGCTCTTTTTGGCAGCATGACATAGGCTACCTTCTGATTATGTTTTTGATTAGTCTGATACCAACATTATTGTTTGTGTTTCGCGTTTCCTCTGTGCTGTGGCCCTGTATTTCGGCAATGGTTTATTCTGTTGTTGTGATTTTGAGTTTTGCTGTGTTCTCTCGTAAAAAATTCAAGGGAGAGATGCAAAAAAGGTTTCACCTGTGATGAGTGAGAGAGGGTGTTTTTGATCAAAGGGCGGCATTTGGAACTTTTGATTTATCTGTTAAAATACAAAAAAACAACGTATAGAGAACTTGCGGCACAACTTGAGGTCAGCACGAAAACCATTGAACGAGACATTGACCGCTTGTCTGCCATGGGGATTCCTGTGTATTGCACACAGGGTGTAGGTGGCGGTGTACAACTGGATCGGAGCTACAAATTCAGCACAAGTTTTTTCACTGCGGAGGAAATTCACGAAATTATTTTCGCGCTTAAAATAGTGGACAGTCTGTCTAAGACGCCAAAAAAGAATGCCATACTGAATAAGTTATGCCTCATTGCCCCCGATCTGAGCGTACTGTTCGAACATGATGCTGAAAATTATTTGAGCATTGATCTTGTCCCCGAAAAGATAGATGTGCAAAATTCGATTTGCAAGAAGATTGATTTTTGTCTGGATGAAGAGGTTCTTGCGTGGATCAACGGAGTCTTACGTGTCGCACCCATTGGCTATGTGTTAAAGACAGATGGTCTGTATCTGTTTTGTTTTTCAGACGGATACCGGCTGATTGCCCTGAGAGATATAGAGGAAATAGAGCCTACTGACGTTACATTCACGCGAGATTTCATTTCGTATGAAGAATACAAACAGAAATAGCATGGAAACAAGACAATTGGTGTCGTGTTTCCATGCTATTCTGATATCCGGAGGTGTTTTTGTGAAACCAAATATTTACCATCAGGCGTCAGTGAGCAAATTGATTTTTGCCTTTGGCATTCCATCTATTTTGTCACTGATTCTTGAGATGTTGACCGGTGTGATCGATACGGCATTTGCCGGGAATTTGCCGGGAATCGGCGGAGAGGCCTTATCGGCGATGGCACTGATTGCGCCCATTCTTGGCATTTTCATTGCGTTACAGACTCTTTTTGCAATGTCAAGTGGGATTCTGATTTCGAAATACGCAAGTGATACCGAACGACAGCAGCGCAGCTATCTGGTCGGTGTGGGGATGAGTACAGCAGTTGCGTTTTTGACCTCAGTGGTGTGCTATCTTGCCATGCCGCACATTTTACGCGGCTTGGGCGCGGAGAATGAAATTTTTCACTTGGCAAAACAGTATCTGACCATACAGCTTGTGAGTAATTTGTTCAGCAGTCTGGGCTATACACTGACCTGTTGTATCCGCGCCTTTGGCTACCCTAAAATGGAAGTTGTCATTGTGAGCTGTGCAGTGCTTGTGAATATTGTGTTCAATTTCCTATTGTCTTTTGTTTTGCATCTGGGGATTGTAGGTTTGGCAGTGGGTACGCTGTTGAGCGAAATGACCTGTGCCTTGTTTGCCATGTTCTTTTTAATGAAACGCGGACTCTGGTTACAAAAAGTACCGCTCGGTCTCCGCTCCTTTTGTCATAGCACGATGGAACTGTTTCGCATTGGGATTGCACAGACAGCGATTCAGGTTTTGGGTGGTTGTACGGGATTTTTCGTCAATGCACGCTTGTTGACATTGGGTTCTATGATCCACGTTGCTGCATGGAGCGTGGTACAGCGCATTTATTCGTTGGTTCTCATGCCGATTGTGGGTTTGACACAGGGAGTGCAGAGCATTATTTCTTATTTTAGTGAGGACAAAGAAAAGACGCAAAAGATTTCAAAATTAACCATGATTTATTGTAGTAGTTACGGCATTCTCGCCTTAGTTGGCATGATTTTTCTGGGCGAAAACTTTTTGTCTTTATTTGGTGGCACGCATGAAATGTTGGATCTGGCAAAGGTCATTTTGTTTGTCGTTTTTCTTGGGTTTCCTTTTATCGGCGTACTGTATACGGATATGACCTTGTTGCAAGTGACCGGGCATGAAGTTACTTCCGTGTTGTTGATTCTTTCAAGACAGGTTTTTTTCTTATTGCCGCTGATTTATCTGATTCCCGCCTTGTTTTCCATGCAGTCATTTGGCATTTCCCCGCCCATGTCCTTGTTTCTGTGTATGCCGCTGGCAGATTTATTGGCGACAGGGTTTGCACTGCTCCTGAAACGGAAGCTGAAAGCATAGCCTATCTTATCGCCCACAACAACGCTT
>JAVVSI010000027.1:9269-9970 GCA_036654315.1 Evtepia sp.
GCCACAGGGGCAAAGTTCATTGCGTCCAATTTTCCTGCCCTCGCGTTTGTAGGTCTTTGTGTTGGCAGGGGTATTTGAAAAATGGGGGATGGGTTCTTTGACTTCCTCTCGTCCCGGCAAGCGATGCAATTGCGAGACTTGTTCCGGATTCATGAGATACTTATATTTTTTCAAGCGTTCATAGCAAAGATTTGAATCTTCCGGTTTGTCGCCCGGCTCGCTGCACAAGGCATAAATGTCAAATAAAGCGTGTATGAAGAGATGCGACCATTGTGTTTCAAGCATCCAGTGTTCCAGTTGGGTCAGATATTCACCCAAGTTCGAACTAGATGAATGGCTCTGATTTTTTATTTTTTTGAGTGTGTGCGTCACAAGGAAGAGCATGACGCGTACGTCGTTTTCCTCATGCCTATCTTTCTGATTGTAATAGGCAATTGCGGATTGAACCAGCATCTCCTCTTGTGTACTATAGGGTTCTTCTTGGACAAGAAGGATATATTGTTCAAAAAAGGTCGGAGATTGGAAGCCGCTGTTAAGGAGCTTGTCCGCAATTTTTTTCGCTGGATTTTTCCATCCGCGTGCCATCTGTGATTGCATCTGCCCCAGTAAGAAATTGGGTTCTTGTGGATACTGTTCGGCAAGTTGGCTGAAGAGCGTCCCTGCTTTCCCATAGTTATGATTTTGATAATAAGCTGATGCGA
>JAVVSI010000028.1:0-1120 GCA_036654315.1 Evtepia sp.
CTGGGCAAATCATCCTGAAAAATGGCAAACCCACACACTTTGACCGTTTTTCCTTTATATTTTTCCGGTTCTTCCGAAAGATCACGGTACCAAATCGCAAAATACGCTTCTTCAATTTCAATGACCTTTGCGTCCATATCAAAAGGAAGCGGATCTTCGATCTCGTCATAGGTCACATTTCCAGCTGCATCTTCATAAGCAATCTCTGCCCTTCTGTTTGCGGCGCGGACGGCTTCATGAATCATCTGCTTATCAATCTGACTTGTTGCGCGATTGAGAACCAACATCTCACAACTTTTCATTTTGTCTACAACCAGACCGCGCATATTACTATAATAACTGACAAAACTACCCGCATCCGCAAACATAAATTCCTGATATACCATCCAAGATTCGGGTAGTGCCTTATATAAGTCGTCCAAAAGCCACATCCCATTATATTCAATGACAACCCGTTCACAACCATGCTTCCGAATCAGCCGATCCATATTTTGTGCAGTCAGATCTTTTTTTTCTGCAATTGGCTCAATGAACACGTTCGGACCTGAAAATCCGGAGGGATCATAGGATTCTTCCCCATCTTCACAGAGAAGCAGAAGCGTTGACTCCCCTTTATTAAAACGCTCGTCACTTAAAGTTTCCTGTATGAATTTCGTTTTGCCTGCATCCAAAAAACCGGTGAAAAGATAAACCGGAATATCCATTTATATTACCTCATTTAAGGAGAAACAAGGTTTCAAGCTCGTTCTCTTTTAATTTTGCGCCAATGACACAAAGACGACCGGTGATTTCAGCCGTTCCGGTTCTGACATTCGATTCACCCGGCACATAATCAAAATGAAGCCAAGCACCCGTAGCAGAGGGAACAATCCCCTTTGCACGCAAAACCATACCGCAACGATCTGCATCTTCCAGACCTGCCAGTGCTTGCTGTAACTCATCCTCCGTATATTTTCTTGGGGTCTCTACACCCCAACTCGAAAATACTTCATCTGCATCATGATCGTGGTGATGTCCGCAACCGCAATGCGCATCATGCTCGTCATGATCGTGACCGCAAGTGCAATGCGCATCATGCTCGTCATGATCGTGATCGCAGGTGCCATGCGCATCATGCTCG
>JAVVSI010000028.1:1220-9846 GCA_036654315.1 Evtepia sp.
CTCGTCATGATCGTGATCGCAGGTGCCATGCGCATCATGCTCGTCATGATCGTGACCGCAGGTGCCATGCGCATCATGCTCGTGGTGTTTATGATCGTGATGTGCTTGCGCTTGCAAGTGTTTCAGTTCTTCTGTGAGCAGTCCTTTTTGTTCGATGGTATCCAAAATTTGAGTCCCGGTCAATTCCGTCCATGCTGTCGTCAAAATGGGGGCTTTTGGATTTTGTGTACGGAGTAGTGCAACACAGTCTACCAATTTTTCTTCCTTGATATCTGCCGTTCTGCTTAAAACGATGGTGCTGGCATAGGCGACTTGATCGTTGAAAAACTCGCCGAAATTTTTCATATACAGTTTGCATTTCCCGGCATCCGCCACAGTAATGAGGCCGTTTAGCTTCATCTCATCGGACTGAATATTTTGAACTGCCGCAATCACGTCAGAGAGTTTTCCAACCCCCGACGGCTCAATTAAAATACGATCCGGATGGAATTGCCCGAGTACTTTTTTGAGAGCTTCACTAAAGTCACCGACCAAGCTGCAACAAATACAGCCGGAGTTCATTTCTGTGATTTCTACACCGGAATCTTTCAAAAATCCACTGTCAATCCCGATTTCACCGAACTCATTTTCGATTAAAACGATTTTTTCACTGCCATAGGCTTCTTGGATTAGTTTTTTGATTAAAGTTGTTTTTCCTGCTCCTAAGAAGCCGGAAAATATGTCGATTTTTGTCATTTAGATGACCTCCTATTATTTTAGTGCGTCTGAAACGTCACCCGTACAGAACATCGTAAAGGTACCACCGGCGAGCAAGCGGTCGTTCTCGTCAAGGACATCCACAGCAACGACACAAATTGTTTGTCCACGCCGCCGCACTTTGCCAATCGCTCGAATGATCCCATTTTCTTTTGTATTTCTGTAAAACTCAAAACTATTACTCAAAGTAACGTAACGCTTCCCACGACTTCTCGCCGCACCACCGGCAGCAGAATCTGCCATGGTAAAAAACACACCACCATGTATATAGCCAAATAAATTTCTGCTTTCCGGGTGCAAATCCAATTCTACAATTGCAAGGTCCTCTTCCATATGTGTTAATCGGATGTAATTGTGAATCATGAATGTATTCGCCGTATTTGTAAGCTCAATTTTGTCGGAAAAATCCATCCGACACACCTCCACGCGCAAATTTTTCACAATACAATAAACGTAACCCCATTATTATGCCGATCAAGGTCGGGATCTTTACGCAGAGCGGGACAGACCTGCAATGCATTTCTGGATTCCGGCTCGAAGATGGAGAATTTTTCACCGGGTATAAAATCTTTGATTTCGTTTTTTTGTTTCAGTCGCTCGAGATATCGCCTTGATTCCGTTCGAATCCGTCCACCTGTCCCCGAAGAGCCATAGCCGTGGATAATTTTCAAAACTGTGATTTTCATTTTCTTGCTCTGATGTATCTCAAAGGTCAGCCGTTTGATGGCAGCGTCCACAAACGGCCTCCCCTCCTCTAAGTTGATTTCTCTCATCGTTTCAGTCCCGTCTGCACAGTTTCACAAAATGTGAAAAGATTCCATCGCAATTCACTAAATTCAGTTCTGCATCTTCGCGCAGCATTCTTTCCGGGTGAAATTGCAAGGTAAAAATTGGAAGCGTCTCATGCTCCGATGCTTCAATCAGATCAGATTCCGCCCAAGCGGTGGCGTACATTCCGGTACCTAAGCGATCCACTGACTGATGGTGGGTACTGTTCACCAAAATAGATGGTTTGTGATATAGCTGCGCCAGTAGCGAGGATGGAGCAATCCGAATGAGGTGGAAACGATCCTGATCGTCCTCCGCCTGATGGAACACGCAAAGTGCCCCGATATCCTGATGAAGCGTGCCACCAAGGGCAATCTGAACCACTTGATGTCCACGGCAAATCCCTAAAATTGGTTTTTTCGCCTCCGCAAAGCGGCGCACCAGTGCGAGTTCTGCACGATCCCGCTTTAAGTCAATCAAACAAGACCCCTGATTTTCCTGACCAAAAAAAGATGGGTCCATGTCGTCACCACCACCTAGAACCAATCCATCATAGGAAAGATCCACTTCAGGGCAATAAGCAGCGTGTGGTTCGCCGCCTGCATGACGAATCGCGTTTTCATAATTGGCACAGGATCCATTGTGTCCGGAAATTAAAAGCTGTGGTTTCACAAACATCCCCCTCATCATGTAATACTTTATTATATACGAATTTTATTTGAATCACAAGCGTTTTGATCAATTAACGTACGACTTCTTTTTTTAATTTTGCAAATCGTGGCAATCCGTTTTCTGTTGGCGTTTCGACTTCTCCCTGTATCAAGGGCAGTACATAATCAACAAATTCCTGTTTGATTCCATTCCCCGCCTCATTGATCCAGGCCAGTGGAACTTTCTTTTCGGCGTTTGCGACTTCCATCAGATCAATCAATTTTGTTGCACAGTGATAACCATTTTCGTCACGCTTGCAGTCAAAGGCAACCATTTTACCGCTTTCTCCTGCAATGGCAGACTCAACTGCTATTTTTCCCGCTAAAAAAGCCTCGTCCGCATCGGTTTGCGATGCGAGATGAGCGGCACAGCGTTGCAGAAGAGACAATTCGATCCCGCGTACTTTAACGCCCAGTTTCTCTTTTACGGTTTCAGCCAGTGTGATGGCAAGTCCGCCGAGCTGTGCATGACCGAAGCCATCCGTTGCCGAAGTTTTGGCTTCGGAGACAAAGGTGCCATCCGCATAGTGTATGCCTTCTGAAACGGCGACAAGGCAGTTGCCCGTTTTATAATAAATATCTGCCACATCGTTTAGAAATGCCTCCATGTCGAAGTCGGTTTCCGGCAGATAAACGAGATCAGGTCCGGAACCCGCCCAAGTTGCGACACCGGCACTACCCGCAAGCCAACCCGCATGTCTCCCCATGATCTCAACCACAACAACTGTGCCGGAATCATAAACACGAGCATCTTGATACAGTTCCATACAGCTTGTTGCGATGTACTTTGCAGCACTGCCGAAGCCGGGACAATGGTCTGTCACGGTAAGGTCATTGTCTATTGTTTTCGGCACGCCGATAATATTACAATCGTAGCCTTCTTTTTGCATATAGCCACTGATTTTATTGCAGGTATCCATCGAATCATTGCCGCCATTGTAAAAGAAATAGCGGATATCATATTTTTTAAAAATCTCTAAGATACGCTTATAATCCGTGTCGTTGACTGCCGGGTCTGTCAGCTTATAACGGCAAGAACCGAGCGCAGAGGAGGGCGTAAAGCGTAAAAGATCCAATTCTTTGGTGTCCTCTTTGCCCATATCGTAGAGTTGGTCGTCCAAAACACCCTTGATCCCATGTGCCGCGCCAAATACGCGGGTCACTGCATTTGAGGAAAGCGCGGTTTGAATGATACCCTGTGCGCTTGCGTTAATGACGGCCGTTGGCCCGCCTGACTGGCCGATCAGGCACGCGCCTTTTAAATTTTTCATCTCAAAAAACCTCCCGAAAAAATGATTGGAATAATCATATCATGAACACTTGCAATTGGCAATAACAACTGGTAGAATTGAGCCATACAGACCTGTGGGGTAACCATAGCGTATCTCCCCCTATGGGTTGAATCTATTAAAAAATAGGAGTTGGTTTTATGCCACTGGTTACTTCAACAGAGATGTTCAAAAAGGCATATGCAGGTGGCTATGCCGTCGGTGCGTTCAATGTCAACAATATGGAGATCATCCAAGGAATCACCCGCGCAGCACTTGAAGTCAACGCACCCTTAGTCCTACAAGTCTCTGCCGGTGCAAGAAAATATGCAGGCCATATCTATCTGATGAAACTTGTCGAAGCAGCCATCGAAGAAACAGGGCTTCCGATTTGTTTGCATCTCGATCATGGCGAGAATTTTGACGTTTGTAAATCCTGTATCGACGGTGGCTTCACCTCCGTTATGATTGATGGCTCGAAGTATTCGCTCGAAGAGAATATTGCTGTGACGCGTCAGGTCGTTGAATATGCCCATGCACATGGTGTCGTAGTCGAGGGCGAATTGGGGCGTTTGGCAGGGATTGAGGATGATGTCAATGTCTCTGCCGGAGACTCCTCCTACACCGATCCAAACCAAGTCGAAGAATTTGTCAAAGCGACCGGCGTGGACAGTCTCGCCATTGCAATCGGGACAAGCCACGGCGCATACAAGTTTAAACCGGGACAAAAACCCGCCTTGCGTTTTGATATTCTGGCCGAAGTTGCAACACGTTTGCCCGGATTCCCTATCGTTTTACATGGTGCATCTTCCGTCATTCCCAAATACGTCGATGCCATCAATCAAAATGGCGGCCGGATGCCGGATGCCATCGGCATTCCGGAAGATATGCTTCGACAGGCGGCGCGTATGGCAGTCTGTAAAATCAATATCGACTCCGACCTCCGCCTTGCCATGACTGCCGGTGTGCGGCAACATATTGCGGCACATCCCGACCACTTTGATCCGAGACAATTTTTAATACCCGGTCGCGATAATGTGCAGGAACTTGTCAAAAGTAAAATTCTCAATGTTTTGGGTTCTAACGGGAAAGCATAGTCAACGATGCCGCAGCAAGGAATCTTTTTTCTCTTTCTCTCTTTTGCCACGAAATCAGTCGCGGCAAAAGAGAGAAGCTGCACTGTTGGACTAGCCGGGCTGACGGTCGTAAGGCCGATTCGGCCGACTCGATAGATCAATGATTTCCCAAGCATCATAAAGATGTAAATATTTATCCCGTGACCAACGAAGCGTTGTACCATCGGGGTGCATTCTATCACAAATGACAGCAGAAATATCGGGTTTCACCTTTGAAAATGGAGCCGGGCCCACGGAAGCGAAAATACGAAACCCCAAACTCTGTACATAACGGAAGCATTCTCCTGTTTTTGTCACATCGCCCCCATCCAATCGGGATCCGAACGGATAGAGCATCACCTGTGTCGGCCCCACAAGGGAACCCACCTCTGCCATCCAACGGTCGGTATCGTCTTTCACAGCGGCAATGCCGCGCTTCTCAAACGCCATATGCGCCCAACTATGAGAGGCGAATGTCCAACCGTTTTCTTTTAATTTTGCAATTACCGGTTTCACGGCCTCTATTTCTTTCTGACGGTTTGCTTCGAATTCGGGTGAGGGATTGTCTCGATCTGTTTGTGTGCGATAACCCAAAATCCCCTCATAACCGGTCAGACCAATACAACCCATTGCACCCTTCCAAGAGAAATCCGGCTGTGTTCTCACGAATTTTTCCATGATCGTCACCGCATCCAAATCCTGAGATACCACTTCCTGCCCTTCCGGATCCAGACCCCAGCTCCACAACTGATCATTTTCGCCTAAAATCAGCTTATAAGTAAAGCCGTTGGTTAACATATACTGATAGTAATTGACATCATCGTACGAAATGATGATGGGTTTCTTCCCCGGAGGAAGCATCAATGGATTGCGTACCATATATAAGGTTCCGTCATCTCTCGTATGCTCAGACCAAATCGTATTGATATCGACCATAACATAACCATTTGCGTAAAGGGCTTCTAATATGTGTTGGTACTCCCCCGCCGTTACCATCCAGTCATCAATGCCATTGGACTTCTGATCACCATCGAAAGCAAGCGCGGGATACGCAACGACAGGATGAAAGAAAATATGTTCCACTGCACCCTCATAAGGGACCAGTTCCGATTCCGGTATTGCCTGCGGTTTTGTACGATCGACTACAACAGTCTGATCTACGCTTTTTTTCGTTTTGTCGGCATCCGCAGACGGCGCATTGGGGGCGCAACCGGAGAACAAGGATAACAGACAAAGGACTAAAATAAGACACTTTTTTTTCATAAAAAACTGACCTCCCGGTTTCTATATTTTTTCCCACGCTACCCCTTATAGTATACTACAATTTTTCATTGGATGGTAGCGCGTATTTGATTTCTTATTTTTCGAAAGGATACGTTTGACTGTTGCAAAAACATACTTTTTCTGATAATATGTAGGGTACGAGTGACGAAATAGGGAACGCTCTATTTTTTTTCTTGAGTCAAAGGAGTGATGTTATGAAAAATAGCGAGCAAACTTCGCGTGAACAACAGGACATAGAGGTCTTAAAACGTGTTCTGTTATGGCTGGGCGCAGCGGTCATTTTGGAAACCATTGTTCTCTTGGTCAATCGGTTTTATTTCCACCTGCGTACCAATGAGATGGGCGCACTACCCACCATCGACACGATCCTGCGCGTCATCCCCTACGTAGCTGTGATCCTGTGTCTCGCCCTTTTTCTATGGGCTGTGATTGCAAAACGCAAAAATCCTCACTGTGGAATTTCAAGATTGATTGGCTCCGCACTCTGCGCAGCAATCGCTGTATCAACGTTTTTGTTTCGGTACGTCGGACCTGCTACCGTACAGATTTTGCAAGTTCTCGTCCCTGCGCTCGCGGTCTTGATGCTTGTCTATTATCTCTATCAGCATGAATTTTTTGCCATTTCGTTTTTAAGTGGCATGGCTATTTTGGGCTTATGGATTTTTAGGTCGGGCAGTGCCAAGTATCAACCATTTTTTTATGCCTATCTCGCCGCAACGCTTGTCATCGTGTTGGCTGTTCTCGTTTTCTCACTTGTTTTAAAGAAGAATCACGGGATCCTCCATTTTCGCGGAAAAGAGATTGCCGTTTTTGGATCGAAGGCAAATTATTCGGTGCTTTTTCTCACTTGCGCCCTCACTGCCGCCGTTAGCCTTGCCGTACTCGCGTTTGGGACTACCTTTGCCTATTATGCGATCTTCGCCATCGTGGTCTGGCTCTTCGTTATGGCGGTCTATTTTACGGTTCGCCTGATGTGATCCCTACCTTTTTTGAACAGAAAAAAAGAATGACTCTAACAATTGAGCCATTCTTTTTTCATGATTTCTCATATGGGAACGCAATCACAAGACTACCGGAGCCGACAGAGATATTGACCGGTGTTCCCACAAAGTGATTACTGACGCCCAGTGGAAATCCCGCAGACAGCGTTCCATTTTGGAGTGAATATTGTGCGCCTTGAATTGTGACGTTTTGTGCATCTGCTCCAAAGCAGAAAACGGAGAGCAATCCCGATGGTCTTGCTTTCAATGTTATGCTTCCATCTTTGATTGCGGTATAGACGGCATCCTGTGCGTAGAGCAGACCACAGGCTTTGTGTTCGGCTAAGAAAATAAGGGTTTGTAAATTTGCAAGCGTATGATCCATACGTCCACCCGTGCCGCCATAGAGGTGAAACATCCGCGCCCCATTCGATAAGCCTTTCTTAACTGCAAGCATCATATCGGTATCGTCTTTATCGACGGGAAATTGTTCTGTTTTCACGCCGCTCGGCATGGTGTCAATGGAATCAAAATCGCCCAACAGAAGATCCGGCTTGACCGATTCTTGTAAACACCAACGATAACCGCCATCTGCTGCGATGACATAATCGTTTTCTGCCGGTCTTTTTTGCAATCCAAAATATGGGCCTGCCCCAAAGATATAACAGTCCATTGATATTCGCCTCATCTCGTTTTAAGGAATTATAATCAATTTCCTGTCAATTGTCAATTCTCACACGCATAGACTACTTGTTGAGGTGATAGATCATGGCTGTCAGTTGCCGCACAATGGGAACGCAAGTTGAAATTTGTATGGAGGAGAAGAACGACGGGAAGGGTTTATATCGGGCCTGGATCTGTGGGAAGGGCGGACGGATGGAGCTTGGGACACTGACGCCGGAGGGAACTTGCCTCTGTTTGCGGAGACGTTTTTCCCTTGAAAAACTAAAATCCATGGGATGCTGGCCAATCACCGACAGCGGAATGACGCTTGCCCACGCCTTTTGCTCTTGTCAGCCACAGAGCAAGCGTAGCCCTCCCGCCATACCGGAAGGCTGGATACAAGAAAAAAATCCAGAACAACGATTCCCACAGGATCCACTCTTATTTCAAGCCGCAGAACCGATCGAATACTGCCTTTCCCAAACACTCCCGCATGGATTTTGTTTGGCGATCCCATTCGGTTCTGTTTTTTATTTCAGTACGCTATTCTGTTTTGCACAGGTCAAAGAGCTGTCCGGGAAACAGTATGCCATTTTTTCATTTTCAGAGGAAGGCATTCCCCAAATGCCGACGGAAAGGACATAACGATATGAAAGACACAAGTGAAGTCTTGGCAATCATAGAAGGACTAAAACAGGAGTACCCCGATGGGATTTGCTCCCTACAATACGAAAAAGACTACGAACTGCTCTTTGCTACGCGACTGGCGGCACAATGTACAGACGAACGCGTGAATCAAATCACCCCCGCGTTATTTGGACGCTATCCTACTTTGCAATCGTTGGCTGAGGCGGAAGTCAGTGAAGTGGAGTCGTTGATTCACTCCTGCGGCTTTTTCCGTGCCAAGGCGCGTGATATCGTCGCGGCATCGCAAATGTTGGTGACTGCATTTGATGGACGCGTACCGGATACGATGGAGGCTTTATTAAAATTGCCGGGTGTTGGTCGTAAAACCGCAAATCTGATTTTGGGTGACGTATATCATGTACCGGGTGTTGTGATCGTCGATACGCACTGTATCC
>JAVVSI010000029.1:0-9150 GCA_036654315.1 Evtepia sp.
ATAAACACTGTTGATAATGGCAACACCCAGAATGGCCGCACTGGAACGATAAGAGACTTGGACAAATTCTCCAATGAGCGATGTATCGCGTATGAAAATTTTAGCGGCAATCCAGATTGAAAAGAATATCAGCGTTGTTGCAAGCGCGCAGAATAGGACATAGTGCCAATCAAAGTCATGGTGTAAATCCGTTTTTGCCATATCGCAAAACAGCATCACAGGGAGTGTGACTTTAAAAACCAAACGATCCGCGATTTTGCAAAAATGAGCGTCAATGAGTCCGATGCGGGCAAAAAACCAACCTAGGAGCATAAGGAAAAAAACAGGTACAGTTGCGCGTAGACTAAAGAAAAAACTTTCCAAATTAAGTGACTCCCTTTTGTAGAAATGCCGGTGATAGATAAACAAAATATGTAAATTTGGAATATATCTTTACATATTTTTGGATCCGCGCTATACTGAAAAAACACGTGTCGTTATTATATACTTTGCTTCGGCGCATTGCAAGAAGATCCCCCAAAGGAATATTTGAAACGAAGAGGAGAGGTTCCAATGGATCTGGACACAAGAAAAATCCTGCAACAAATTTTAGCCAAGATTGCTGAGATGGACAGTAAGATCACGCGCTTGGAACAGGGACAAGAGGAGATCAAGGCGGAACTGACAGCAGTTCAGGAACTGGCAAGCAAGGCTGCTGTGATCCAAGAGCTTGAGATTGCCAAGAAAATGCAACTGATCTATGAAAATCAGGTAACGATCATCGAAAACGAGAAAAAATATGAGCATATCAGTGAAAGCGTAGAAAATTTGGAAACAGACGTATTTGCCTTGCAGTTCGCGGTGAAGGCCTTGAATCGGAGCTGAAAGCGGGATGCTGAATGGGATGGCGTATGCGCCATTTCTTCGTCTCCTAAAAAAAGGGCAGGGTAGCGAAATGTGAAAAATGTTGTAAAACAATTCGTGATCGTAGCTAAAAATCAAATCAATGGCGCGCCTAATTTGGAGATTCAACCAGAAAAAAAACTAGTGATTGACAGGGGTTCCGCACCGTGATATTGTAGTAAAAATCCAAAAGCGTATACTTTAAAAAGATGGAGATGTCTTTCAATGAACAATTTGTCCACAAACATAATTCTGATTTACATAATCCCGCTGATTCGGAATCATGGTTACACCCAGGGATGATTGTAAAGAAGTCTCCTTTGCATTTGATATTGAAGCTTTACAAACTCTGAGGTCTAACTCTTTAGACAGCAGAGTTTTTGTTTTTTGATCTCCACGGAGAGGGAAGAAATGAGGTTATGTAAATGGAAATGAATGGCGCAAAAATACTGATGGAGTGTCTTGTGGAGCAAGGCGTGGATACCGTTTTTGGTTATCCGGGCGGAACGATTCTCAATGTCTACGATGAACTTTATCGCTATGAGTCACAAATTCGGCACATACTCACCGCCCATGAGCAGGGCGCATCCCATGCCGCCGATGGCTACGCACGCAGTACCGGCAAAGTAGGCGTCTGTTTCGCGACGTCGGGACCCGGCGCGACGAACTTGACGACCGGTATCGCCACAGCGTACATGGATTCCTCACCGGTTGTCTTTCTGACCTGTAACGTCAGTGAAAACCTGGTCGGGAAGGATTCTTTTCAGGAAGTGGATATTACCGGTATCACCATGCCCATCACAAAGTGCAATTATCTCGTGCGTGATGTCAATCAGCTCGCCGATATTGTAAGGGAGGCTTTTGCTGTCGCCAGAAGCGGCAGACCGGGACCTGTTCTGATTGATATTCTGAAAAACGTGACCGCTGCGAGTGCAGAATTTGAAACACTTCCGCGTGAATTGCACGCGAATAGTGGTAGACTCTCGGCACTCATTCACAGAGCTTCACACGATTTCAAGGCACCCGAACCGGATCGCGAAGATTTGGATACGCTGGTTGAAATGGTTGCAAATGCGAAAAAGCCATTGTTGATTTGTGGTGGCGGTGTCGTTCGGAGTCGTGCGCAGGTAGAATTTGAACTCTTTGCTGAAAAAATTGACGCACCTGTTGCAATTACGATTATGGGTGCCGGTGCATTTCCGGGTCGGAACTCACTTGCAACGGGCATGATTGGAATGCATGGTTCACAAGCGTCTAATATGGCCTGTGATGGCTGTGATCTTCTGATTGCGTTTGGCTGCCGTTTTTCGGATCGTGTGGCCTTGGATCCCGATAGCTTTGCAAAACAGGCTAAAATTGTACAGATTGATATTGACCGTTCGGAAATCAATAAGAATGTAGAAACAGACCATCATATTATTGGGGATGCCAAGCGTGTGCTGACCTTACTCAATGCCAGAGTCACGCAGGCCAAGCATGACGAATGGAAAGAGTATGTATTCTCGTTCAAGACCGAAACCGAATACGATGAAGCAAGCGATACCTTAACACCAAAGCAGGTTTTGGATACCATTGCTCGTGTTGCACCGGTGGATACAATCGTGTCCACGGATGTCGGACAGCATCAAATGTGGGCGATTCAGCATTTCCATTTTGATTATCCCGGACAGTTGCTCACTTCAGGTGGATTTGGTACGATGGGCTTTGGCCTGGGTGCCGCAATCGGCGCAAAGGTGGGTCATCCGGAAAAGACCGTGATTCATATTACCGGTGACGGTAGTTTCCGTATGAACTGCAACGAACTTTCTACCGAGGAATTTTATAAGCTCCCCGTGATTACTTGTATTTTTAATAATAAGACATTGGGCATGGTGCATCAGTGGCAGACTTTGATTTATGGGAAGCGTTACTCTCAAACGGATTTGAACCGCGGTCCCGATTTTATCAAGCTTGCAGAAGCATATGGATTGCGTGGGATGCGTGTGACTTGTGTTGACGAGTTGGAGACAGCGTTAAAAGATGCTCTTGCCTGTGACTGCGGCTATGTGATTGACTGCGCCATTGATACTGACGAGTTGGTTCGTCCCATGGTTGGCGGCGGAAGTCCCATAACCCAGTTTATGATTGATTAAGGAGGTGCCTTCCGATGAGTGAATTACAAAGGCGTACCCTTGCGGTACTGGTTGATAACGCGGCAGGCGTTTTATCTCAAGTATCCCGTCTTTTTTCAAGAAAAGGCTATAATATTGAATCCCTTGCCGTGGGGACAACAGACGATCCGACCGTTTCACGTATTACCATTGAGGTGCGCGCTGACGATCATCATGCGGAATTGATGTGTAACCAATTACGCAAACTTTTGCCGGTTCATTCCGTGAAACAACTCACACCCGGTCATTCCATCCGTCGGGAACTGGTTTTGCTGAAGGTGAATGCACGGAGCAGTGAAGTGCGAAACGAAGTGATTCAAATTGCAAATATTTTCCGAGGGTCTATCATTGATGTCTCGACCGAAACCCTAACGCTCGCACTCATAGGAGACGAGACAAAGACAGACGCAATGCAAAAACTTTTGGAAGAATTTGGTATCATCGAACTGGTGCGTACCGGTGTGGTGGCATTGGAACGAGGACAATATACGATTGACGAAGATACAAAAGAAAAAGGAGAATTCAATTATGGCAAAAATGTATTATGAAAAAGACTGCGATTTGAAACAACTCAACGGTAAAAAAATCGCCATTATCGGCTATGGTTCCCAGGGTCACGCACATGCACAAAACCTTCGTGATTCCGGCTGTGATGTCATTGTCGGACTGCGTAAAGACGGTAAGTCATGGGCAATTGCAGAAAAAGACGGATTTTCCGTTATGACTGTTTCCGAAGCAACAAAACTTGCTGATGTCATCATGATTCTGATCAACGATGAACGTCAGGCAGATATGTACAATAAGGATATTGCACCTTATCTGACCGAGGGCAAGGCACTGGCCTTTGCACATGGCTTCAATATTCGCTACAAGTTAATCAACCCACCTGCAAATGTTGATGTCTTTATGGCCGCACCAAAAGGCCCGGGACATACCGTTCGTTCGCAGTACACAGCAGGTAAGGGTGTACCCTGCCTGATTGCTGTTGAGCAGAACGCAAGCGGGAAAGCATATGATATCGGTCTTGCTTACATCGCAGGCATCGGCGGCGCACGTGCGGGTGTTATGGAAACCACAATGAACGATGAAACCGAAACAGATCTGTTTGGTGAACAGGCAGTTCTCTGTGGTGGCGTAGTCGATTTGATGAAATGCGGCTTTGAAACTCTGGTTGAAGCCGGATATGAGCCGGAGAATGCATATTTCGAGTGTATCCATGAGCTGAAACTGATCGTTGACTTGATTAACAAGGGCGGCGTTGCGGCAATGAACTTCTCCATCTCCGATACAGCGGAATATGGTGAATACGTTTCCGGTCCTCGCGTTCTGCCTTACGATGAAACAAAGGCGAATATGAAAGCAGTTCTGACCGATATCCAAGATGGTACGTTTGCCGGAAAGTGGATTGCAGAGAATAAGAACGGTCGTACGTTCTTCAATTCCAAGCGTGCCGCACTGGCAAAGCATCCAATGGAAGTGGTTGGCGCACAACTGCGTTCCCAGATGCTCTGGAAAAATGACTCCGACCTCGATACAGCATCGAAATAAGAGACTGAACACACCCAATTCTTATGACGGAGGACCTTTGGGTCTTTCGTCATAAGTTCTATATTTTTAGCTTGCAGCGTGGGAGGAAAATGATATGCGATCCGATCAAATTAAAAAAGGCGTAGAACGTGCGCCCAATAAAAGTTTACTGTTTGCGCTAGGTTTAACCGAAGAAGAAATTTCACGTCCCCTTGTTGGTGTCGTGAGTTCCTATAACGAAATTGTACCCGGACATATGAATCTCGATAAAATCGCGGAGGCAGTCAAAGCAGGTGTCCGTGCGGCAGGCGGCACACCGATTGAGTTCCCGGCGATTGCGGTCTGTGATGGTATTGCAATGGGACATATCGGGATGAAATATTCACTTGCCACGCGTGATCTCATCGCTGATTCCACAGAGGCAATGGCAATTGCACATCAGTTCGATGGACTTGTGATGATTCCGAACTGTGATAAAAACGTACCGGGTTTGTTAATGGCGGCGGCGCGTTTGAATATTCCAACGATTTTCTGTTCCGGCGGTGCGATGCTGGCGGGACGTGCGCAGGATGGAAGCCGCACTTGCCTGAGTAGTATGTTTGAGGCAGTTGGCGCATATCATGCAGGCACGATGGCTGCGGATGCCGTCAATGACTATACACAAAATGCCTGTCCGACCTGTGGTTCCTGTTCGGGGATGTATACCGCAAACTCTATGAACTGTCTGACAGAAGCAATCGGTATGGCATTGCCCGGAAACGGAACCATTCCGGCTGTTTATTCGGCACGGATTCGGCTTGCCAAGGAGACGGGCATGAAAATTATGGAACTCATTGCGCGTAATATTTGCCCTTGTGATATTATGTCAAAGGATGCGTTTCATAATGCCGAGACGGTAGATATGGCGCTGGGTTGTTCCACAAATACCATGCTCCATCTGCCTGCCATTGCCCACGAAGCGGGTGTCAAGCTGAATTTGGACGATGCCAACACGATTAGTGCGCAAACGCCGAATCTCTGTCACTTGGCACCGGCAGGTGATACGTTTATTGAGGATTTGGATCGAGCGGGCGGTGTGCCGGCTGTGATGAAAGAACTGCAAAAGAAGAATTTATTAAAGACGGATTTAATCACGGCGACCGGCAAAACCATCGCGGAAAATCTGGGCAATGTCGTCAACCGTGACACCGATACCATTCGTTCCATTGACAATCCCTATTCCATGAGCGGCGGCATTGCGGTACTCAAGGGCAATTTGGCGGTAGATGGCTGTGTCGTAAAGCAGTCTGCCGTTGCGACGGAAATGATGGTGCATGAAGGCCCGGCACGCGTGTTCGATTCGGAAGAGGATGCCATTGCCGCGATTTATGACAAAAAGATTAAAATGGGGGATGTCGTGGTCATTCGCTACGAGGGACCGAAAGGCGGACCCGGTATGCGTGAGATGCTCAATCCGACCTCTGCAATCTGCGGTATGGGTTTAGGGGAGTCGGTTGCCCTGATCACAGACGGACGTTTTTCAGGCGCAACACGCGGTGCAGCCATTGGACACGTCAGTCCGGAGGCGGCGGCGGGTGGAACGATTGCCTTGGTGGAAGAGGGTGACCTCATTTCCATCGACATCCCGAATTGCAAAATTGAACTGAGCGTGAGCGAGAAAGAGTTAAAACGCCGTCGTAAAGCTTGGGTCTGCCCGGAACCAAAAATCAAAACAGGGTATCTGGCACGCTATGCAAAGCTTGTAACCTCTGCCGACCGCGGTGCGATTCTGTCTATCGACGATTGATTTCCCATCACAAGTGATTAAAAATAAAGGAGTCGCGTATGCTGAATATCAAAATTACAAAAACAAACACCCCAAAAGAGAAGCCACAAGGCGCGCTCGGGTTTGGAAAGATTTTTACCGATCATATGTTTGTCATGGACTACACAGAGGGGACCGGCTGGCATGATCCGCGCGTGGTTCCCTATGCAGATATTAGCTTATCTCCTGCCGCTATGGTTTTTCACTACGGCCAGGAGATGTTTGAGGGATTGAAGGCCTATCGGGCGACAGATGGGAAGAGTTTTCTGTTCCGCCCCGATATGAATGCCAAGCGTACCAATGACACCAATGACAGACTTTGCATTCCACAAATCCCGATCGAAGATTTTGTACAGGCGGTACAAGCGGTCGTAAAAGTAGATGAGGACTGGATTCCAACCGAAGCGGGTACCTCTCTTTATATACGTCCCTTTGTGATCGCGACCGAGCCATTTTTAGGCGTGGACGCATCACAAACTTATCTGTTTATGATTATCCTATCTCCAAGCGGTGCATACTACGAGAGCGGTCTTGCCCCGGTCAAGATCTGGATTGAGGACGATTATGTGCGTGCGGTACGCGGTGGTATGGGCTTTGCAAAAACGGGCGGGAACTATGCCGCCAGTCTGAAAGCACAGGTCAAGGCACATGAGGGCGGTTATTCACAGGTTTTGTGGTTGGATGGTGTAGAGCGGAACTATATTGAAGAAGTGGGCGCAATGAACATTTTCTTCAAAATTGACGGCACGATCGTAACACCGATGTTAAATGGCAGTATTCTCCCCGGAATCACAAGAAATTCCGTATTGGAACTGTGCCGCAGTTGGGGTTTGCCCACGGAAGAGCGGAAAATATCCGTAGAAGAATTGATCGAAGCACAAAAATCCGGTCAATTGGAAGAGGTCTTTGGAACAGGCACAGCTGCTGTGATTTCACCGGTTGGGACATTGCGATATAAAGAAGAGGTCATGACAATAGGCGATGGCGCAATCGGGACGCTTTCACAAAAACTCTATGATACCATTTCGGGGATTCAATTGGGGCGTCTGGAAGATCAATTTGGATGGCGAGTACCGGTGTAATAAAAGTGGATGGAAGGGAGAAAGTATGCACAAATTAACGGCGAATCTTCTTCTTTACGGCGCACTTCCAAAAGACACGATTTTAATGGAACTTTCGGAAATTTTCCGTGACCATGAAGAGAAATCACAGCCAACACCTACCTTGGTACGGCGTACATACGCGCAAATCAAAAAATTATTGGATTTAGCCACCGAGTTTGGATTTGATGGAAACCTCTGGCAGAATTATCTTACATTGATTCTGATGACCCATCAAAATTCATTTACATTAACTGCCGAACGCGCACCGGCGCAAGAGGGTTCTGTGAATCATTTTGCAAAAAACGATTTCAAAGTATTTTTAAATTTGTTTCACTTTGACTTTTCGGCTATTGAGAAAGATCTTGCCATTGACTGCTTCAGCACAATTACAAAGTATGAAGCGATTGAAAAACGGGAACGCTGTTATCATAAAAATGTGAGTGAAAAAGTGCGTCAGTTAAGTCGCACGCTCGCGCAGGCGTCGGATGCGGACGAATTTTTCCAAATCATCACGCAGTACTATCGAAAAGTGGGGGTCGGACTTTTGGGGATCAATCAGGCGTTTCGTGTGCAGCGTGTAAAGGGTGAACTCGAATTTTGCCCGATTCACAATACGGACAGCGTGATTTTATCGGATCTTGTCGGCTACGAATTACAAAAAGAGGAACTGCGACAGAATACAGAGGCGTTTTTAAGTGGACGGGGCGCGAATAATGTTCTGCTGTATGGTGATAGCGGAACAGGAAAATCCTCCAGTGTCAAAGCACTGATCAACGAATACTATGATCGCGGTCTGCGTATGATCGAGATTTATAAGCACCAATTTGGGGATCTGTCCGAGATTATCGCCCAGACGAAAAATCGAAATTATTACTTTATTATCTTCATTGACGATCTCTCGTTTGAAGAAAATGAAGTGGAATATAAATTTCTCAAAGCGATTATTGAGGGCGGTGTTGAGACGAAGCCGGATAATATCTTAATTTATGCGACCTCAAACCGCCGTCATTTGATCCGTGAAACTTGGAACGACCGCAATGATATGGAGCATGGTGGTGATGTACACCGTTCGGATACGATGGAAGAGAAGCTGTCTCTATCCAGTCGGTTCGGGGTACAAATCAACTATTCCACACCGAGTCGCGCGGAGTATCATGCGATTGTACTGGCACTGGCAAAGCGCAGTGGGATTGTGATGGATGACGATGCGCTGCTGTTCCAAGCGAATCAGTGGGAGTTGCGTCATGGCGGGATTTCGGGGCGGACGGCACAGCAGTTTGTTTATTACCTCGCAGGCACTGTGCAGAACCCCATTGCTTGAAAGGAGAATTCGTATGGTCACCTTAGATAAAATCTATCACGCCGCTTTCGTCTTAAAAGAAGTCGCACGGCGTACCGATCTCATCGACGCAGCCAATCTTTGTACACACACGCATATCTATCTCAAAACGGAAAATTTACAACGCACCGGCAGTTTCAAACTCCGAGGCGCATATTATAAAATCAGCCAGCTCACAGAGGAGCAGAGAAAAGCGGGTATCATCGCCTGTAGTGCGGGTAATCATGCACAGGGCGTTGCACTTGCCGCGACGAAAATGGGGATTTCCAGCATTATCTGTATGCCTGACGGCGCGCCGATCAGTAAGGTAGAGGCGACGAAAGGATTTGGCGCAGAAGTGTGTCT
>JAVVSI010000030.1:0-9066 GCA_036654315.1 Evtepia sp.
TAGGGCAATTCATCCCATGACTAAAGTCACGGGTGTTCTTGCCTTTCAAATAAAATCATTTTTACTTTGCAAGTCATCATCCCTCAAAAACACAGCATGGGAACCCATTTTTTTGACACCGTCAATTCAGTCTCACTGACCATATTATGCGCCCATCTACCTCACTGCCGCACTTTTTGCTGTAAAACTTCGTCATCTTTTTAGGAACCATCAATCAAAATCTCCAATTGAAGTATACACGCGAATTTTCCGCATATACTGCAACATCTATTGTTTTTAGTGTTGGGAGAGCTGTTTGTGAAAGAAAATATCGAAGAACGAGCCTGCTATTTGGCTCTTTACATGATAGAAAATAAAGCGACCGTACGCAGTGCTGCAGCAAAATTCGGACTTTCGAAATCTACCGTACATAAAGATCTATCTGAGCGTTTACCCACGTTCAACCGCACACTCTATCTGCAAGTCAAGGAAGTCCTAGATCGTAATAAGGCGGAACGACATATTCGTGGCGGGATTGCTACGAGAAAAAAGTACAAGGGAATTTGAAACACATTCATTTTTAAAAAATTTAAAAATTTTCTCTCTTTTCCCTCACTGCTTTCCCTCTTCCTGAATAGGTTAGTATATCAAGCTTGAAGGGAGGCAAGATAGGGCGTTGTCCTATCTACGCATATGAAAGAAACTAAAAATTCTCTGCCCAATCCCGGCGATGGAGGTTCCGACCTGCCCCGCTTCCATACCGATGGCATTCCGGTCATTCCTCTGCCGAATCCGGGTGAGGGTGGCCCTGCATTTCCGGGTCCCGTCTACCCCGGTGACTCCAATACAGATAACATACCTGTCATCCCTCTCCCCAATCCAGGAGAAGGCGGCCCCGCATTCCCGGGTCCTGATACCGGCGGTAGCGGTGGTACGCCGGTCATTCCACTCCCTGAACCCGGTTTTCCCGTTGGACCGGATATTGTCTATCCTATCATTCCTTTACCCAACCCGGGCGGCCCTGCATACCCCGTTTGGCGACAATACAGCCGTGCGCGTTTTCTCAACGCATCTTACGGTTACCGTCCTTTCCGTATTTTTATCAATAACGTACGCGTCGTGAACTTCCTCAGTTCGGCATCCGTATCTTACTCCATCCGTGTACCCGCAGGCTATCAAACCGTCACAATAGCAGGTGCCGATGGCTACATCTACATCCAAAAATCTATGCCGTTCGAAGCAAACCGTGCCACTACCATCGCAATTATTAACACCGCCAGCGGCCTGGATTTAATCCAAATTGCAGACACCTGTTGCCCGGCCGGGAATGGCTATTCCGGTTTCAGGGTTTCAAATCTTGCCTATAGTAGCCGTCCTATGGACGTTTTGCTCGCCGATGAACGCGTCGTATTTGCAGATGTGCGTTTCAAAGAAACCACACCACTCAAACGAATCCGACCGGGCAATTATCAATTCTACTTTGCCGAAACGTCCCTCTTGCCCATGCCACTCGCCCAAGATATCGAAACCTTGGACGGTGCCTTCGTCGGGCTGTATCCCAGTCCTAACATCCTCGCATCCCTCTCATTACGCATCCTGCGGAATGCAACCTATACCGCCTATATCATCAGCACGGGTCCTACCCCATCCGACTTGCAAGTCTTTTCCATCGAAGATAGCTAAGACATACCACATGAGGGCATCATCGTTCGAATGACACGATGATGCCCTCACTCTATTCTATCACTGATCACAGCAATATCAGTCGTTATCACGTCTGCCTTGATAAATTAAAATCAGACGCAACAAGTTTGCAAGTGCCATAACAAGCGCGGCCACATAGGTCAGCGCAGCCGCAGAGAGTACCTTTTTTGCGGCCGCATTTTCCGTCACATTTAGAATACCGTCATTTTCCAATGTGGCAAGGGCGCGGTTGCTTGCGTTATACTCCACAGGTAAGGTCACCAGCTGAAAAAATGCCACGCCCGCAAATAGAATGATACCTATTGGAATCAGCGGCTCGTAAATCATAAATCCCAATAATATCATAATCGGCCCGACATTGGATCCAAACTGTGTGATCGGTATAATCGCATTCCGCAATTTTAGCGGGGCATATGCAGTCGCGTGCTGAATCGCATGGCCGACTTCGTGCGCCGCAACCCCAATCGAAGCCACGGACGTGCTGTCATATACGCTATTCGAAAGCCGAATCACATTGCTACGCGGATCATAATGATCCGTTAAATGCCCGCTGACCTGTTCTACTTTCACATGATACAACTGATTTCGATCTAAAATCTGTCGCGCTACCTGTGCCGCTGTCAAGTGTTTTGAATTCCCTACCGATGAAAATTGCTTGAATGTCTTGTTGACCTTCCTCTGCGCATACATACCTAAAATAATCGCCGGTATGACCAATACGACATACCAATAATCCATAAAATACATGGCCCAACTCCTTCTGCCGTTTCGGCTTCTGTGGAATTATTTTATCAGTCAAATTGCAAACTGTAAAGACGTTCTACTGTTTCCTTCCTCTTTTTTGTGAAAATTATCCCGAAATTCGCCTTGACAAATTCTTAAAATCAGCTATAATTGTTCAATATTGAACTGTTTAATTACAAACTGTTAGGAGTTGTGCCTTTTGAAAGATCCGGATTTACTTGACTATGTCCGCTATATCTTAAAATTTTATGAAAAAAAAAGTCTGCCTGTCTACCACAACTATCACCTCTCACGTCTCGAATTGGATGTCTTTGCTTTTTTATCCAACCACCCACACCTTGACACAGCAAGAGATATCGTCGCGTTCCGGATGATTCCAAAAGCCAATGTTTCGCAAGCCGTAGAACTCCTCATTCAAAAAAATTACTTGGTTCGGAAACAGGATCAACAGGATCGTCGGCGTATTCACCTCTCCATCACTGACTCCGCTGCACCTCTTGCCTCCGAAATCAAAACAATGCAACAGGAGTTCTTTTCTCAGCTGTTCCACGGTTTTTCTTCGGAAGAATGCGCAACTTTTTCAACGCTCGTCAGTCGTATTGCTGAAAATGCACTGGAAGGAGGTTCTTCTTGTGAATCCCACGAACCCGAATCAATCTGATCTTCTTGCCACTGAATCCATCGGTAAGCTCCTGTTTCGTCTCTCTGTACCGGCAGTCGCCGCGCAACTCATCAATATGCTCTACAACATCGTTGACCGTATCTATATTGGTCATATGCCCGGAGACGGTGCGCTGGCCTTAACGGGGCTTGGCGTCTGTCTGCCTATCATCCTCATTGTATCCGCATTCGCCTCGCTCGTCAGTATGGGCGGCGCACCGCGTGCTTCCATTGCGCTTGGGCGCGGGGATCATGAGGCCGCAGAACGCACACTTGGAAACTGCTTCCTGTTGCAAATTTGTGTCTCTGTGATTCTGACCATCCTGATGCTCCTTTGGAATGAACCATTCCTTTTCGCATTCGGCGCAAGTGCTAATACCATCGGCTACGCCACCGATTATATGAACATTTATGCCATTGGTACTATTTTCGTTCAGCTCACACTGGGTATGAACGCCTTTATCACCGCACAGGGTTTTGCCAAAACCGGAATGCTGACTGTTTTAATCGGCGCAATTTGCAATATTATCCTCGACCCCATTCTCATTTTTGGATTCCATATGGGCGTAAAGGGTGCGGCACTGGCCACGATTATCTCACAAGCTGTCTCTGCCATTTGGGTCGTGCATTTTCTCCTCAGTCAAAAAACATATGTCAAACTTCGGAAAAAATATGTCCGCCTACAGGCAAAAATCATTTTGCCCTGCATGGCACTCGGACTTGCTCCCTTTATTATGCAGAGCAGTGAAAGCATTTTATCCCTCTGCTTCAACTCCTCCCTCCTACACTATGGCGGCGATATCGCCGTTGGTGCCATGACCATTCTGGCCAGCGTGACACAGTTCGCTATGCTTCCCATGCAGGGTCTTGCCCAAGGTGCGCAACCCATCAGTAGTTTTAACTACGGCGCAAAAAACACCGCAAGAGTCAAGCAAACATTTCTTATTTTACTGCGCAGCTCGCTCATTTATTCCATACTCCTCTGGGGACTTGTCATGCTCTTCCCACAGATGTTCGCCCGTATGTTTGCTTCCGATGTCGCATTGTTGGAATTCACGACCAAAGTGCTTCCCGTCTATTGCTTCGGTATGTTTGTCTTTGGCGCACAAACCGCCTGTCAGATGACCTTTATCTCGCTCGGGAAAGCCGGTTCCTCTATTATTGTCGCCATTGTTCGAAAATTTATCCTTCTCATCCCGCTCATTTACATTTTACCGCATTTCATCCAAAACAAAACCATGGCAGTCTATCTTGCAGAACCGGTTGCGGACATCATTGCGGTGACCTTCACCGTCTGTCTCTTTGCCGTGACCTTCCGTAAAGCACTACGCGCACTGGACAAACCGGAAGCCGAATCTTAATGATAACGGCACAAATTCAAAAATACGGGGACGGTTATAATAAAAACCGTCCCCGTATTTTTTTGAATCTACGAATTACTCCACCGAAATCAGATACGAGTAAATCGGCTGTCCGCCGTCTACCAATGTGACTTCTGCATCCGGACAAACTTCCATAAAGCGTTCTGCTGTTTGCTGGGCAGAAGTGCGTTCGACACCCTCGCCGTAAAATACATTGATAAATTCCGCATTGCGATGCGCTGCCTCGGCCGAAATGCGTCCCAATAAAACACTGAGTTCAGATTCGGTACCAAAAAGCTGATTGTCAATCAAGGCAAGATAATCCCCTTCTTTGATACTCGTCCCATCGAATTCCGAATTCCGCGCCGCACAGGTGATTTCCATCGTCGTAACCTGTGACATTGCCTCTTCCATCGCGGCGGTATTCTCCTCCGGCGTCGCTTCTTCACACACCGCCATCATGGCTGAAATACCCTGCGGTACTGTTTTGGAAGGGATCACAATCACCGTTTTCCCTTCAGCCAATGGGACACATTGCTGCGCTGCCATAATAATATTTTTGTTGTTTGGAAGTACAAACACAACTTCTGCCGGTGTTCCATCTATTTCACGCAAAATGTCTTCCGTGGAGGGATTCATGGTCTGCCCTCCGCTGATCATACCATCGACACCCAATTCACCAAACACCGTTGCAAGACCATCCCCTGCACAAACAGCAACAAAACCGTATTTCCTCTCTGCCGCCGCAATGATCCGTTCCGGTTCATCCTCCAAGATCTCCGTATGCTGTAAACGCATATTTTCAACTTTGACAGTTTGTAAGCCACCATAATGCAGTGCCTCTTCCAAAACACGACCGGGATGGTTGGTATGTACATGAACTTTAATCATATCCTCGTCATCTACCAAAACCAGACTATCCCCCATGCCATTTAAAAAGCGACGCAAAACCTCCGGATCTTGTCCCGCTTCACGAGAACAAATAAATTCGGTGCAATAGGCAAAACGAATTTCATCGGTCGAAAACTCTTTGAACTTTGCCTTACTCTTCGCTACAATCGGCTCGGCACCCTCCGGCATGGGTTTCCCCTGCAACTCATCCATCATGGCACGCAAGATGATCAGATAACCCATTCCGCCCGCATCCACTACCCCTGCTTTTTTCAGCGTGGGATTTTGTTCCGTCGTCTGCGGGAGTGCCTCCTCAGCCGCCCTGATCGTCTCTTGCAAGACATATTCAAAGGAAGCATTTTCCCCTGCGGCGGTCTCCGCACGGTTTGCACAGACGCGAGAGACGGTTAAGATCGTCCCCTCCGCCGGTTTCATCACTGCTTTATATGCAGCTGTAACACCAAAATTCAATGCAATCGCAAAATCCGTGCCATCTATTGTCTCCAGCTCCTTGAGTGCCTTCGCGAATCCACGAAAAAGCAAGGAAAGTATCACGCCCGAGTTCCCGCGTGCGCCGCGTAACATAGCAGACGCATTCATTGCCGCTACCTGACCAATATTGGAAGGCGGGTTTTGCAAAAGCTCCGCAGCAGCAGTGCCAATGGTCAGACTCATATTCGTACCCGTATCACCATCCGGCACCGGGAAAACATTGAGTTCATTGATTTTTTGTTTCTCCGTATTGAGAGACATTGACGCGTGAACAATCATACGCGCCAATAAAGTTCCATCCAGAACCTGTATCATAATTCCACCCTTTCCGATTCTCAGCCAATTTCCATGGAGTCAATATAGACATCCACAGCTCTGACCTCCGCACCGGTCAGTCGGCTCACTGTATAACGTACTTCGCTCATAATTGAACTACCGACGGCAGTGAGATTTACGCCATTATCAACAATGATGTGCAGTTCAATGGTAACTGAGCCATCCTCTTCAAAGTTTACCTTGACCCCTTTTGCCATTGATTCGCTTCGAAGCAGATGCACAAGACCATCTTTTTTGGAACGAGCGGCCATTCCCTTTACACCAAAACAGGCTGTTGCCGCCGCACCGGTGATTGTAGTAAAGACATCCACTCCGATTTGAATGCCACCCATTTCATTTTGCAGTTTCATATGCGCCATCCTTTCTGTGCCACACGCACAAATATTTTTCATGTTTTTTCAAAACGATTCATTCCAAATGAATGAACTGCTTGTAATTTCCGTTGAAATCATGTAATATAAGATATATTCTTCTAAAAGGAGGTCTTTCTATGAAGATTCCAAATCTGATGTTAAAGCTTGCCGCCGCTATTTTGACCACCGCGGCCGTCACCTGTTGTGTCCTAGCAAACCTAGACAGCATCTCAGCGGCTCTGTCTCGTCTCCGCGCACACGTTGCAGAAAAGAAAAAATCCTGCTGTTTCTGTCACGGCGGTGAATGCGAAGAATACGAAGACTGGGATGACTGATCTCCCCCTACTCCGCCCTCGTCAGGGGGCGGAGTCTTTATGTGCGTTCGCCGGATCTATAAGGCGATGATCCGCGCTTCCCAATTACATGAGGCTCAATTTGTTCCATTACGCTAAATGTAAACAAGGCCGTTGTGAGCAAATTATCATGTTCATCCGTTTGATCCACGGAAACAACACAAATGCTCTTTCCAAGCTTTTGCGGCTTTGCATAACAATGAACAAATTGCCCGGTCGCGGGTCTCAAAAAGTTGACGGTACTGCTCTGCGTGACACAAAGACGGCCACCTGCAACCATGTTATGACCTGCCACTGTATCCGCCAGTGCAACAAGGCAGCCGCCATGTACCGTCCCATAGGGATTTAAGACCTCCGGTGTCACCCGCATGATCCCCTCGGCACCCGCTTCATTTGCCCAAAGAATTTCCATGTGATGACGGATCGCAAACGGATCCAGTGTCCGCGCGCCCTGCTCGATTTTATATCGAAGTTCTGTTGCCCGACTCGTTTCAGGTCGCAATGGAACTACTTTATCAGCGCAGGAATCCATTCAGAATCGCCTCCTCCGCTTCTTCCTCTGTCAGACCCACGGTCAATAGCTTCAAAATTTGATCGCCGGCAATGCGTCCGATTGCCGCCTCATGAATCAATTTGGCATCTGTATGATTTGCGGTAATGGCAGGGATCGCTTTGATTCTTGCGTTCCCCATCAGAATCGCGTCACACTGGACATGACCGAAACATTTGCTTTCACCAATCATACGCGGATAGAAAACCTGCTCCGAGTCATCCTGTGCCACGGATCTTGAAATCACACGACCTGCAGCGTTCTCACCCTCTAAAATAATATCCATTTCAGATTCTGCGAACTGCTTGCCATGCGTCAACAATTTCTCTGTGATGACCGCTTCTGCATTCGCTTTGACCACTACTTTTGTATAGCGTTTTGTGGAATCCACACCACGCAATTGTGTGGTATCCAGCGCAATGGACGCGCCCTGTTCTAAATAGACGATGGTTTGCGGATTCATGATACGCTCACCGGTTCCCTCGCCCTCTCCATAGTGACGCTCTACATACTGTACCTTTGAATTTTCACCCACGTAAAATGTGTGAATTCCGTCATGGCGCGACGTTGCATCACCGGCGTTGTGAATACCGCAACCCGCCACAATCACCACATCACAGTCCGATCCAATGAAGAAATCATTATACACAAGCTCAGTCAGACCCGTCTCGGTAATAATAACCGGAATATGAACGGATTGCTTCTTTGTACCCGCTTTGATATGGATATCAATGCCGGACTTGTCCTCTTTTGTGACGATTTCAATGTTTTCGGTAGACACTCTGGAATCCAGTGCGCCGTTCTTCCGAATATTATAAGCCCCTTTTGGGGTACCCTCCAACGCGGCGACTTCCCGCAGCAGATTGGTATCAATTTTTGTCAAGCTTCATTCACCTCTCCATATAGCTGCAACCGGACACCGTATCCGCCAAAATATGTGGAAATATTTCATCTTTTGGCCCATGTTTTGTGATTTTACCGTTGGAAATCATCACAATTTCGTCGGCTAGATCTATGATGCGTTCCTGATGCGAGATGATAATAATTGTATTCTTTTTCTCATCGTGCAGCGCACGAAATGTCTCCGTTAATTTGGAAAAAGACCAGAGATCAATTCCCGCCTCCGGTTCATCAAAAATCATGAGTCCATCCGGTCTGGCTAAAATCGTTGCAATTTCAATGCGTTTTACTTCCCCGCCCGATAAAGAGGTATCCATCTCTCTATCCACGTAGTCCGCCGCACACAGACCCACTTTGGTCAAATAGCGGCAACATTCGTCACGGGATAAATTATGATTCCCAGCAGCGTGTTCCAATAAATCGCGGACACGCAAACCCTTAAATCTCGGTGGTTGCTGGAACCCGTAGCTGATCCCAAGCCGCGCACGTTCTGTGATGGACAGGGCTGTGATCTCCGTGCCATTCCACACAATCTGCCCGGACGTCGGTTTCACGATGCCCATAATGGATTTCGCCAAGGTGGTCTTACCGCCACCATTCGGTCCTGTGATCACCACAAAACGGTGATCTTCAATTTCAAGATCAATCCCACGGAGAATATCCGTTTGACCGATACTGTCATCCACTTGATAGGAAATTTGTTTGAGCGTTAGCATAGGCTTTACTCCTTGTTATTTGCCCTC
>JAVVSI010000031.1:0-8906 GCA_036654315.1 Evtepia sp.
AATTTCCAGGGATCATGGAAAGTGGTATCCCAGCGCAGGTGTCGATATGATGGCACTCTATCACCCTGCCGCACTCCTACGTGACCCAAGACGGCGACCCGATACCTTTGTTGATTTGAAAGCCTTACAGGCCAAAATATTGGAGGTCTGCGACCATACCTATCCATGACAAGCCATGCAAAAAGGACGAGAACAGTTTTACCTGTTCTCGTCCTTTTTTTACCTTGTGATGAGCGATTGTGCTTAGAATGGCAAGTTGATCCCGCCTGACAATTTATCCATTGTTTCGCTTAATTCCAATTCTGCCGCACGGTTCGCCTCATTGATCGCCGCCATGACCATATCCTGCAACATCTCTATGTCCTCAGGATCGACTACCTCCGGTGCAATGACAAGCTTTTTCAGCTCATGTTTCCCGTTAATCGTCGCGGAGACTACGCCGCCGCCTGCGGTTGCGCTGTACTCTTTTTCCAAGAGTTCCCCTTGCATGGTTTCCATTTCCTGTTGCATCTTTTGGGCTTTCTTAATCATATCCATGTTCAAGCCACCACCCATTCCTGCGCCGCCCTTTCGGCTGACCGGTGGTCGTCCATATCCTTTTGCCATTCGAATCAATCTCCTCTCACTTAATCGTGACATTGTCAAACTGCCGACCTAAAGTCAGAAGTTCGTCTAACTTATCTTCTTTTTCGGGTTGGACGGATTGCTCCGGCTTTCCAAGACGAAAACTGACACGCAAAGGATGTCCGGCATAGGCTGTTGCCGCTTTTTCCAAGGCGGCGTGTACATCGGCTTTCCCAAGCAGACCCTTTGTCATCTCCGACTCGACCCAAATCGTCAAGCCATGCGCGTCAAAAATACCGCTCGCACAGCCCGATTGATTGATAAATGTATATGCAGACTGTGGAATTTTTCCGCGCAGTGTCGCTAAAAAACCACTCCATGTCTGTGACGCGTTTACCGCCGGTTTTTCTATCGCCGGTTTTTCCAACTGCGGCTTCTGTTCGGGCGGCGGAATTGGCGGCTGTCGTACCGGTTCCACTATCGTTTGTGGTTCCACTGTCGTTTGTGGTTCCCTTGCCGCCGGGACAGCGTGTTGCATTTGTAATTCCAAGCGGGACAGCCGCGCCAGAATACCGTCCCAATCTCTTGCAAGTTGTCGCTCCGAAAGTCGGATGATACACAATTCCGCATCTGTTCGGCGGTGACTGCTCCGATATAAATCAGAAAGGGCATTTTGTAGCATAGTCAACATCTGCGCAAGTTCCGCAGACGTAAATTTTGATTCCAATTGACTGAGTGCATTTGCTTCGTAGCCGCCTGTCAAAAGACTTTCTCCGCCTTTTGGTGCTGTTTTTTTGATTAAAACATCGCGTACCAGGTCGGAAATCTCCCCGAGCAGAGCTGCCATATCTTTTCCCTCGTGGTAAAGTACGCCAACACGCGCCAACGCACGATCGGTATCCCCCACCGCAATCAGGTTCAACAGACGCATAATTTCAAGGTTGCCTGCAAGCCCCAGCACGTCCAGAACCTGTGTCTCATCCAAGGTCTGACCACTCCCGGCGCATTGATCCAACAGCGACAGCGCGTCACGCAGACCGCCATCCGCCAAACGTGACAGTAAATCGGCGGCTTCCGCAGTCAATGAAATTTGCTCCTGCTCCGCTACGAAACACAGACGTGCCGCAATATGAAACGGTAAGATCCGCTTAAACGCAAATTTTTGACAACGTGATTTGATGGTTGCGGGAACTTTGTGTAGTTCGGTCGTGGCGAGGATAAACATCAGATGTGGGGGCGGCTCTTCCAAGATTTTCAGCAAGGCGTTAAATGCAGACATGGATAGCATATGAACTTCGTCGATAATATAAACACGTTTTTTGACTTCACCGGGTGTATAAATTGCTTCATCACGCAGTGCGCGTACATTTTCGACTCCGTTATTGGAGGCGGCGTCCAGTTCCACAACGTCCATAATGGATCCGTTTTCGATCCCCAGACAGGAGGGGCAGACGTTACAGGGGTTTCCGTTCACCGGATGCTCACAGTTAACAGCGCGTGACAGGATTTTTGCACAGGTTGTTTTGCCTGTGCCACGCGATCCGGTAAAGAGATAGGCATGAGATGTCCGTTCCGTCTCCACCTGCTGTTTCAGTGTATCTGTGATATGAGCCTGTCCCACGACATCCTCAAACGAACGAGGTCTCCATTTTCGATACAGTGCCTGATACAAGCGCATTCCTCCGATCGTAACATAAAAAAGAAAGCCCAACGGATTCGGCACAAGGCAAGACCGCACACCGACCTTTGAAGAACAGGTTACTTCCGTCTCTCCGACAGCCAATTCAAAACCGGCACTCCCGCGGCACACACAGGGATCTGCTTAGTGCTGCTCGGTTCCCCGCCTGACACGGTTCACAGGACTGCGTTGCGCGGGACCGGTTCATCATCATCGCTTATCGGGAACTGGCAAAACAACTTGCCTCCGGGGGTCGGGATTCATCCCTGCTACAGCGGGTTGCAGGTACAGGGCACCGCTAACTCCCCGACTAGTGCGGCCTTGCCTCGTTCCGTTTTCAGAACTCCGACAGGCTCATTTATCATACACTATTTTTTCGAATTTTGCAACAACTTTTTCACAACCCGCGCACTACAATCCGCGCACGCCCAAACCTTCCGATGTGACACAAAAATGATGCCGCCGCACAAACGGTGACATCACTTTTTCCCTCTTATATAAAACAATGTAGTTCTGGCTCTGTTCAGCCCTGCCGTCTCTGCAAGACCAAGCGGTCTGCAATCATTGCAATAAATTCACTATTCGTTGGCTTCCCTTTGGAATTGCTCACTGTGTAGCCAAAGTACTTTTGTAATGTTTCGAGATCGCCACGATCCCATGCCACTTCAATTGCATGACGAATGGCACGTTCTACCCGTGAGGCTGTGGTCCCGAATTTTTTCGCCACTTCCGGGTAGAGAATTTTGGTCACTGCATTGATAATATCCATATCGCCTACCGTCATGATGATTGCTTCACGCAAATACTGATACCCTTTGATATGGGCGGGTACGCCAATTTCGTGGATAATACTTGTGACCATAGACTCTAAATTTTGCCTTGAGGCAGCCGCCATAGGAACATTTTCTTCTGACCAATGCTGCGCCCCCAACAAACGAATCCGCTCAATCATAGAACTGATTCGGCAAGGTTTCATCATGTAATAACTGCCACCCTTTGCCGCAACCTGATCTGCGACACAACCACGCGCAAAGCCTGACAGAATGAGCGTACTCAAATTCGTTTTGGGCAACGAATCCAACACATCTAAGCCGTCCATCCGCTCTAAAACTAAATCCATAATCAGGATATCCGGTGTCAATTCTTTCGTCAGACGAATCGCTTCTTGTCCATCGCCTGTCTCCCCGATCACCTCAAAGTCCGCTTCTGTACGCAGTGTCTCGACAAGGATATTACGAAATTCTTCACTCGCATCTGCAATCAAAATTCGTTTTTTTGTCTCCATGTTGACTCCCTCTTTTCATGGCAGGAACTCAGCCTACCCCTTATTTTTCACGCTTTTGTCAGTCCTTATTAGTTGCTAAGCCATAATTTACCACAATCGGACATAAAAAACAAGTACATTCTTAGAAATTTATGGAAAAAATCGTAACACCAAATATTACCATTTTCGACCGAAAACCCGATTTCTTTCCTTTTATAGGGTTTTTTGTCCTTTTTCGCCGTCGAAATATCTCAAAAATATCATAAAATTGGCAGAGATTATGCACAGAAAAAATAAATTTATCGCTTGCCTGTTTACGTCTCCCACTCCGCGTGCTATGATATACAGCAAACGAGCCAAACGCAAACGCACAAATTTGGCATACAAAGGATGATTTACATATGAAACAGCTTTTGCTGGGCAACGCCGCAGTTGCTCGCGGTCTCTACGAGGCAGGTTGTGCCGTGATTTCAAGCTACCCCGGCACACCCAGCACCGAAATTACAGAAGCCGCCGCAAAATATGACGAAATTTACTGTGAATGGGCTCCCAACGAAAAAGTCGCAATGGAAGTCGCGTTCGGCGCCGCCTTGGCGGGTCGACGCAGTGCCTGCGTTATGAAACACGTCGGTCTTAATGTCGCTGCAGATCCCCTCTTTACAATTTCTTATACCGGAATTAACGCGGGCATGGTCATTTGCGTTGCCGATGATCCCGGAATGCACTCCTCTCAAAATGAACAGGATTCCCGACACTATGCCGTCTCTTCCAAAATCCCTATGCTGGAGCCATCCGATTCCGCAGAAGCCTGTGCCTTTGTAAAGACAGCTTTTGAAATTTCTGAGCAATTCGATACTCCCGTATTTTTGAAAATGTGTACCCGTATCGCCCATTCTCAAAGCGTCTTGGAACTCGGCGAAAGAGTCCAACCACCCCTCCGCCCTTATGTAAAAAATATAGACAAGTATGTGATGATGCCCGCCTTTGCAAAGCCGCGTCATCCCCTTGTCGAACAACGGACGCGTGATCTCACCGACTACGCCGAAACAACACCCCTCAACCGCGTGGAACCGGGAAATACCAATCTTGGTATTATCACTTCTTCCACCTGCTACCAATACGCCCGCGAAGTATTTGGGGAAGAAGTCTCAATCCTGAAACTCGGTTTGATCAATCCTTTACCCAAACAGCTTATTTTGGACTTTGCCGCGAAAGTAGACAAACTCATCGTTTTGGAAGAACTGGATCCGGTCATTGAAGATCACTGCCGTTTGCTCGGCTTGACCGTCACAGGCAAAGATATCTTGCCCCTTGAAGATGAATTCTCTCAGGGCTTGATTGCAGAAAAATTCGGCTTCCCCATCAATCCCACGCGTACACTGGAGGTGAACATCCCAGCACGTCCGCCTGTCATGTGTCCCGGCTGCCCCCATCGCGGTATGTTCTACACCTTGGCAAAACACAAATGCACCGTACTCGGTGACATCGGTTGCTACACGCTCGGTGCTATGCCCCCACTCCATGCCATTGAGACTTGCGCTTGCATGGGTTCTTCCATCAGTTCCATTCATGGATTCAATAAGGCACTCCCCTCTGCCGAAGGAAAAACAGTCGCAGTCATCGGTGACTCTACCTTTATGCACTCCGGTATGACAGGACTTGCAAATATTGCATACAATCAAAGCAATTCTACCGTCATTATTATGGACAACTCCATTACAGGTATGACAGGTCATCAGCAAAACCCAACCACCGGCTACAATATCAAAGGAGATCCCGCCGGTAAAATCGACCTGGAACAGCTCTGCCATGCAATGGGAATTGAAAGAGTACGCGTGATTGATCCATACGATCTTCAGGCCTGTGAGACGGTTCTCCTGGAAGAACTTGCCGCCAACGAACCCTCTGTCATTATTACAAGGCGCCCCTGCGTCCTGCTCAAATATGTCAAAAATAAACCGCCCGTGACGGTTGACTCTGAAAAATGTACCGGCTGTAAAGTCTGTATGAAAATCGGCTGCCCCGCCATTTCAATCCGTGACAAGAAAGCCTTGATTGATCCTACGCTCTGCCTTGGTTGCGATGTCTGCAAGCAGCTCTGTAAATTCGATGCCATTGGAGGAAACGCCTAATGTCTACAAACATTATGATTGTCGGTGTCGGCGGGCAAGGCTCGCTTTTGGCCAGTAAGCTTTTGGGCTATCTGCTTTTAAATCAAGGCTGTGATGTCAAGGTCTCGGAAGTCCACGGTATGAGTCAGCGCGGCGGAAATGTCGTCACGTATGTCCGATTCGGGAAAAAAGTCTATTCTCCCGTTGTGGATCGCGGAGAAGCGGATTTCATCGTCTCTTTCGAACTCTTAGAGGCGGCACGCTGGGTACACTATCTCAAACCAAACGGCCGCATCATTGTCAGCACCCAACAAATTGATCCTATGCCTGTCTTAACCGGTGCCGCAACGTATCCAAAAGATCTCGTGGCGCAAATGCAAGCCTTAGGCGTACAGGTAGACAGTGTAGATGGTCTTGCCCTCGCACAGGCAGCAGGTTCACCTAAAGCCGTCAATTTGGTTCTCATGGGTATGCTCTCCAAGTATTTTGACTTCCCGGAAGCCGCTTGGCAGGATGCGATCACCGCCTGCGTTCCAAAAAAAGTGTTGGATTTGAATCGGAAGGCATTTTTAATGGGACGCGATGCCTGACACCGCAAGTCCGCAGACTTAGGGTGCAATCCCTGCAAATTGATGCTTGAGTGTTTCCCACAATTCAATCGCCCTGAATTTAATGACATACTCCTCCTCATCGTCGGAAACCAACGAGATTTCCTCCGAACTCAAACCCGTTGCCGTCGCGGTTTCAACAAAGGTTTCGGATGCTGCCGCAACACACAAAGGCGGGAATACAACGCACCACCAATTTTGTCCGCGCCCCTCCCCTATCAAAACGCGCAAGGCTTCATAATTCCCCGCAGGAAGTGCAAACCCATCATACTGTCTTGTGGGAAACCATGTCTCTTTCAACTCCACAGACACCGGATACGGATAGCCTTCTGCCTGTATAACCTCACTTGCCGCCTGCTCCAAATTGGGTAGCTGTGCGCGGAGCGTATTTGTAACATCGCAGATATCCTTCGGATCTTTCAAAGATGCGCCTGTTTCCAACAGAATACGGTCGCGGACTTTGCGCTTTAACGCTTGATCTTCCTGTGTATCCGAGTTTGCAAGTACATGTAAGCGGACTAATTTATGGGACAAATCGCCCTGTTCCCGATCCAACCAAAAAACCGCACAAATCACAATCACTGCCAACAGCGCGATCCCTTGTCTTAACATAGTATGTCGCTTTGCATTCATAAAAAAACACCGTCCAAACTATCATTTATTTTGATAGTATGGACGGTGTTTTGGTATTTTATACCGGTTCTGCCAAGAAAACTTCAAGCGGACTCTCTCGCATTAGGCTGACTGCCCGTTCCGCAAGATCCCTACGGTCGAACAAGCCCAGAACTGTGGGGCCGGTTCCGCTCATCGTTGCGCCTAAGGCTCCCGCTTGCATCAAAGCATGCCTGATTTCACGAATTTGTTTTTGACGCCGGGCAGAAAGTGCCACTTCAAACACATTATACATTCGCCTTGCAACATCGGGTAAATTCCCCTTTTCCAAGGCACTTAAAAGACCATCCGTATCCGGTCTTGACTGGATTTTATGCTTGTCCAGCTGCTTGAACAGTTCGGGGGTTGGAACGGAAAATTTCGGTTTGCATAACACAAAAAAGCAATGTGGCAAAGGACGCAAAGGTGTCAAGATTTCGCCTTTTCCCTCTGCCAGTGCCGTTCCTCCCATAACACAATAAGGCACATCCGCACCAATTTTCAAACCCAATTCCATCAGCTGTTTGACTGTGAAGCCCGCACCGGTCAATTCGTTGAGTCCGTGGAGTACGGCGGCCGCATCACTGCTCCCACCCGCTGTCCCCGCACAAACCGGAATTCTTTTTTTGATGTCAATCAAAAGTCCGGCTGGCGTTTTTTCTATTGCTTCGTAAAATCGGAGGGCCGCAATGACTGCAAGATTTTTATCATCACGCGGCAAAAAGTTTTTGTTTGTCTTGGCGCGTATGCCCTCTCCCTCTCCCAGGCGTAATGTGATCGTATCCGAAAGCGTCACAGCTTGCATAACCATACGCATATCGTGAAAGCCATCCGGCCGTTTTCCCAAAACATCCAGTGTTAAGTTGACCTTGGCGTACGCCTTACGCGTCAGCGTTTTCACCGTATTTTCCTCGCTTCAAGATAGAAGCGTTTGTCATGCGCCTCACCCATGGAAAAAGTCTTGCGCGGCAAGGCACTGTCAAAAATAACTGTGGGGAATAATTGGCTTTTTTCCATCGCAGGCAAAAGGAATCCAATGCTACCCGGCTTGACCGAAAGCTTCCTGACAACATCCTCTCCGTGAATATAGTCCACTTTTCCGCCGTAGACTTCAAGATAGGTGTCTAAAAACTTTTGCAGTGTTCCGACTTCCAATTGTGCTTGTGGATGGGGAATCGTTACCACGCCCTCGTCTGTTCCATGGATAAAACGGATTTGATGACCCTCACCCGCACCGAGATGTGCGCCGGGATAGGCATTGCATAGGGCATCCAAGAGCCGTTCCGGTTCGATCCCGAATACAACACGGTGTATGGCTTCAAATTCCAACGAATCATCATGTAAATTCACAAGCTCTACCAATGCATAGCGTGCCGGATTATTTTCGCGTTCTTCCGGCGAGAGATTGACTTTCTTTTCTTCCCAACAGGCCTTTGCCGTTGCCAAAGAGTGATTGCCATCACCAATCGCAAACACAAGCGGTGCTTTTCCCTCCGCATGGTAGTGTGTTTCGAAATGAGACGCATCCGCAATTTTTTCCAATGCGCTCAGCACTTGCGTCTCCTGTGCCGCCGTGAGACTCCAACCGGTGACACGTCCGCCGTTTTCCATTAAGCTTGCACTATAAAGCATATTGCCCGGAATCCGAGTCAATGGTTCAATCACTGTGCGCTCGGGATCGTCCACCAACATCATGATATGCGGCAACTCGATTGCGGCATCACGGCGCACTTCCATGCGCGGTGGAATGCGGGACAACACGGTTCCTTCTGTCGCGCGGATGGGCGTTTGGGCATCCGGTGCATAGCTGTATTCTTCCAAATCCACTTTTCCAACCAAGCCACGTCTGATTTTTCCATTTGCGAGTTCCCGCTCAACATAGACAAATTGCTCTTTCGTTTCAAGCAGTGTTTCTTCTTCGAGATATTGCGCCATCGTCGTTTGGATTTTTTTAATATCCTCTGCGACATGATCCCCCTCCAAACGACTTTCAGGTAAAATCAGCCGGAGTGCGGACGGTCCTTCGCCCA